>BTQB01000114.1:0-7817 GCA_036985655.1 Anaerolineae bacterium
GACTTGGATGATCGGGCTGCCCGAAAGGATTGGGAATGGCATCCTAAATATGATGCAGACCGGGCGTTCGATGATTATTTGATCCCAGCAATAAGCGAGCGATTCGCGAAATAAAGATAAGATCGATTATGGTTTTCTACGATTCAAGATGTAAAAGAGGGCTATTCCTGTCCCGCCCCCAGCTAGGATAAACAAAAAAATGGACCATGGTCCCCGAGAAGCAACTACCTCGGTTCCAGGCAGTGACAGTGCATAATAATTGTAGGCCACTAAAGCGCCAGCAATTCCCCATAAGATGGAGCGGACTGTGATTTTCGCTCCTTCTTTTTCATTCTTGCCGACCAGGTAGCCAGCGCTGCCAGATACTATGACCCCCAGAGATAACACAAGCAGGGATTGCGATTCTACAAGGAAGAACATTAGGATCTCTTCAACTGCTTTTGGGGGAGGTTCAGGAGTAGCTGTCGGCATAGGAGTTGGGGACGCTGTAGGAGAAGGGATAAGCGTCGGCGTCGAAGAAGGTGTTGGCGTATTTGTGGGAGCAGGGGTATGCGTAGGCGTAGCTGTTGGGGTGTTTATGCTAACAACCGCGTTTTCACCAATGACAATGTCAATTTCTTGAGAGGCGAATGCATCACCAGCATTGACAGTTATCCTGAAATTTCCGGCCCTTGCTTCCAGGAGGTAATCCAGGTTAGCTACACCATTATTTGTAGGTTTTTCAGCTATAACATTAACAAATCCTTGAATTCTGTCCTGTTGAACAAACTCGACAGGGGTTCCATCGGGAACAGGATTTCCATTGTGGTCGAGGATTCGACCGGTCTGAAGCTTCAAGGTGGCTCCAGGCACTACTTCTAGCGGTGCTTCACCTGGTGGGGACTTTAACGTTTCCTCATCTACGATATACAGCTCAATTACCTGGGCTGGGTCTGGTCTTGTTCGATCAAAGAGATCGTAACCTATCCCATCAATATTTACAGGAGAACGCCCTGGAAGAGATGACTCATGAAATAGCGCCCTTACTGATGCGTCGATAAATTTTTCGGTTTTAGAGTAGACGCCATAATAGGCGGTTAATTGACTGATCTCGGTGGTGTCAAGGACGTAAGGTGCGTTATAGGCAAATGCAATCACCTTGGCATCTTTAGCAATATCGGGACGCTGGGCTAAAAATAGGTTCAGGGCGTCCGAATCAGGTACGTTTGGATCCGGGCGCAGCATGGCGAAAATGACCCAGTCTGCTTGTTGGAGCGCCGCTTCTACCAAGCCGGCTGGGTGAAGCGTTGGGGAAGGGGAAGGAGTAAAAGTTATTTCTGAATCACCTTCGCTTGAGGCATTCGGTGTCACAGTCCCGTCAACAGGAACAGTTAACGTTGGTAAAGGGGGTTGGAAGGTCAAGAATGCTTTTAATTCTTCAAATGAAAAACTCCGTATTTGGTCGGGCTGCACCTGCTCACTGGCATTTGGCCCATAAAGAGCAAGCATGCGCTGTTCTAGATCCTCCTTTCCAATATAAGGTTCAAATGGGCATGAAGAACACTGTCTGGATTGGCGGACATCGGTGAATATAACGATATTATCACCGATGTTCGGTGGTACGAGTTGATCTAATTCGGTGATGCTTGGAGCGATTAGTGTGATTGCATCATTGGCTATGGCGAAGGTTGTATCTTGATTTTGTCCCAAGTTTTCGTCAATTAAGTCAAGCTCGATTAATACATTTTCCAGCTCAAAATTTGCTTGGTAGAGTTTCAACTTTAATTGAATATTCTGCAAGATCGCATCGTCAACCCGTTGTTGAAATGTTTGGTCAGTGCGATATTTCTCCCTGAACCACTCAATAGTGTCTTTAATATTTGCTAGTTCTTCCCGGTAATCAGCTTCTCCAAGAGCAAAATCTGAGAGCAGCAGGACGTCGTTGCCGGCTAAAAGCGCGTCTTTTGCCACCTGTCTATGAGGAAACTCCTCGCCAGAAGCATCATAAAATCGTTGGACAGCGCGAACTCCCAATTTATCAGATACGATGACTCCTCCATCCTGCCGCCATCCCTGAAATTCGGACAAAGACATTAAGGAGGATAAGGCCTGGGGATCAAAGCTGACTGGGGCGGTAGTTGCTCTTATATTTCCTTGAAAACCTTGATATCTAATGTGTGCTGTTAACAAGCCATCCGCTATTTCTGTTGGAGAAGTGGCCTTTCCGGTTACAGCTACAAATGGTGCCAATTCGATCTGTTTTAGCTGTTCGAGCGACTTGCGCACCGTTCCAACTTCTTCATTTATCGGCCTGTCGCTGCTGCCATATCCTGGAAAGTGCTTAGCTATAACCGCTACTCGCCCATCACTTCCCTGGTGAATGCCGGATATGTAGGCCTGTCCCATCAGACCAACCCAATATGGATCGCCGCCAAAGGCTCGCGTCCCCAGGTCACTGAGGTTAAGAGGAGACGGATTCTCTAGTACATCGAGGGAAGGTCCTAATATCATATTCACGCCAATTAATCGAAGTTCTTCGCCGGCTATCTTCCCAACAGCTTCACTAAATTCCGGTTGCCAGGTCGCACCGACAGCCATCTCGTTTGGCAGCGTTGTGAGATCTCTAAATAGTTCGGTGAACGGTGGGCCATCCCCCTCGTGGGCTATTGCAATAAACAGGGGCAGTGGTCGATTCGGGGGAGGTGGAAATAAAACCGGTGTTGACTCTGCGGCTGGCTTCTCTTCAATACTTTCAGTCGATGTAAAAGGTGTTGTACCGGATAGCGTCAGCTGCTGAAGCGCATTGGACAAGAGTGCTAGCTTTTCAGCACTGTTCTCCTGGCCAACAATGTTATCATTCTCTGCTAAATACAATACCCCACCAATATTGTAGTTGAGAATTAAATCAGCTATATCGCTAGATAGAGAGGCTTCGCTGCCTTCAAACGTAACTATAAATAGTTGGCCAACCCGCTCCTCAACGTTCATATCAGCTAATATCTCCGAAGCCAGGGTTCTATAATCGGGTTCTTGACCAATAACTGTTACTGGTTGGGAACCAACTACAAAGGCAGCCGCAAGAAATATCAGACGAGCGACATGACGAAACCGGAGCCATCCAGCTAAAGGCAAAATTAACGTTCTTAAGATTTTTTTGATATAAAATTCAGGGGAGCTTAAGGTTCTATTAGTCAATTTATGGCATCATTTACAATGTAGGATTGATAACCGAACATATATCTTTAATCCATTTAACTTAGATGTAGAACTCATTTTGTTTTTGACCGATCTTTCGAGTGAAGTATACTGGCGCGCTCCGGGTGGGACAACCATATAAAGGAGCTTTAATCAGTACAAAAAAGGGTGATATTTCAATAATGGAAACCGACTAATTTTTGTTGTTTATTTCTATTTGTTGAACCTAAATGGCACTATGTTCCAATCATTAGCATGAGAATCTGATGACAAATAAAAGACGTGAGTATTTGGCTATAGCCTTGATAATAGTCTTGGTAATTCTATCTTTTGGGGCTGGGTTTTTGTTTAACGATCTAATTCTTGAACGCGGAGAATCCCTTTTTAGGGAAGATCAAGGTGATTTAGGAATATACTGGGAAGCATGGGGATATATTAATGAAAATTTCATTGGAGATTTTCCAGATCAGCAGCAGATTAGCTACGGTGCTGTTCGAGGGTCAATTGATACTCTAGAGGATCCCTATACTTTTTTTGTCGAACCTGATGTTCGGGAAAAAGAGAAAGAGAGGTTTAGAGGAAATTTTGGAGGTGTTGGGGCGACTCTCCTTAGAAATGAGGAAGGGTTTGTGATTCTTACACCAATTCCTGGTAACCCTGCGGAAGCGGCTGGCATTCTGGATGGGGACATATTGTTAGCTGTGGATGAAAGAGACATTGGAGAGGAACTGACAATAGAGGAAATTGTTGAGCTTATTCGCGGTGAGGAAGGCACTAAGGTCATATTGACCGTTCTCCATCTAGGAGAGGATGATCCGGTTAAGATTACAATTACCCGGGCAACTATCTTGCTTCCCTCAGTCAGCTATCGAATATTGGCTGAAGATCCATTCGTTGGCTATATTCTATTAAGCCGGTTTAGCGGTGAGAGTGCGGGAGAGGTGGGTAAGGCGATAAAGGATTTGAAGGAACAAGGGGCAAACAAGTTAATATTAGATCTCCGTTCCAATTCTGGTGGTTTGTTAAATGCTGCTGTGGAAGTTAGTGATCTGTTTCTTACTGGCGGGCCAATAGTTACCCAGGTGAGCAAGGATCAGGAAGAGAAAATCTTTGAGGCGACCCAAGATGCGATTGCTGGAGATATGCCCCTGGTGATCCTGATTAATGAGGCTTCAGCTAGTTCATCCGAGATCGTTGCTGGTGCTTTACACGATAGAGATCGGGCAACCTTGATCGGACAGAAGAGCTTTGGGAAAGGCTCTGTGCAGCAGGTTTATGATTTAAGTGATGGATCATCGATTCACGTGACCGCATCAAGATGGTTTACTCCAAATGGAAAGATGATTGATCAGAATGGATTGGAACCGGATTTGTTAGCAGAACAAACCCAAGAGGCAATTGATAATGGACGCGACCTTGTTATCGAGGAAGCGATTAGCTTTCTAAACAGCGGATAATATTTACCGCAATTGAGGAGTACACTATTTATGTCACAAAAATCAAAAACCATTTTTGCTATTATCATTGGCGCGGTTGTTCTAGTTTTCCTGCTGGCTCTTGTAGCTGCAGGTGGCTACGCCATTGGAAGAAACTATTTCGCTGATGAACAACAACCTAGTCCATCGGCAAGTCTTGTGGTTTCGCAGGAACAGGAACAAATTGTTGAACCAGTTCAATTGCCGACACCGACCGCCGAAGAGATAGTCGCTTCTGTAGAAGAAGGCTCCGAGAAGGAGCAAGGGACCGAAGTTTCAGATGAACCATTGGAACCAACATCGGAACCATCTGAAAATCAGGAGAGTGATGACGGTTCCGAGATAAGAATACCTCCGGATATCGATCAGAATGACCTTGAGCTCCTTTTGGAGGTATGGGACGTAATTGGAGAGAAGTATGATGGAGGGTTCCCGACTGAGGATGAGGTTATATACGGGGCAATAGAAGGATCTTTGGAACTATTGGATGATCAAAATACGCGTTTTATTCCACGGGATATCGTCGAGCAGCTTCGATTACAGATCGAAGGTCGTTATGAAGGTATTGGCGCCTTTGTTGAATTAAACGAGGATGGCTATCTCGAGATTGTACGACCAATGGAAGGGCAGCCGGCTGACCTGGCAGGTTTGAGGAGCGGTGATCTTATCACCCATGTTGACGGTGAATCAGTTCTTGGAAAATCGATCGATCAGATAACTGCAGCAGTTAAAGGTCCAAGAGGAACCGAAGTAACTTTAACTGTTGACAGGGATTCAGAAACCTTTGACGTTACTATCGAAAGGAAGCTAATTGAAATTCCAATAGTTGAAGCCGAATATCTGGAGGAAGGCATAGCCTACATCCGGTTGACGAGTTTTTCAGGTTTAGCTGACGCACAGGTATCTGAAGAACTTGAACAGCTGCTTGATCAAGAGCCAGCCGGCCTTATTTTCGACCTTCGAGATAATCCAGGGGGGTTGTTGAATCAAGCGGTTTCAGTTTCGGATATCTTTCTAACTGAAGGGATTATTTTATATGAAAGAGATAGTTCTGGGGATGAAAAGATATTTAGAGCTGAAAATGGTCAGCTTGGAGAATCCATCCCACTGGTCATCCTGGTAAATAAGGGAAGCGCGAGCGCTTCAGAGATCGTTGCTGGCGCTGTTCAGGATAACAATCGCGGTATCTTAATCGGAGAACAAACATTTGGAAAAGGCTCAGTTCAACAGAGCGCTGTACTAAGTGACGGATCCGAGCTGCGGGTTACGATTGCTCGATGGTACACACCACTGAACATATCAATAGATAAAGAAGGGATCTCCCCCGATATAGAGGTTGAAACACCCGAGGAATTTTTCAACGAAAACGATACCCAGCTGCAACGAGCAATTGATTATATTTTGAATGGCGAGTAGGCGCTTAATAAATTGGGCTAGGTTTCGATACTTTTATAATTTCAATGACAAAAACGGGCCTTAAAATCGTTGCCAGAAATAGGAGAGCCAGCCATGATTATCATCTCCTGGATCGTTTTGAGGCGGGGATTGAGTTGACGGGAACGGAAATAAAATCCGTTAGATCCCATAATGTAAACCTTCGACGGGGTTATGTTCAGGTTCGTGATGGCGAATTATGGTTGTTTGATGTCCACATTGCCCCATATGAAAGAGCAGGTTATGAAAAACATGATCCAGATCGGCCGCGGAAATTACTTCTTCACCGCCGTGAAATAAATAAAATCATTGGCTCCATTACCAACAAGGGATTGACGATGGTGCCAACAAAGATGTATTTGAAGAATGGCTGGGCCAAAGTTGAAGTAGTTTTGGCAAAAGGTAAGAAGCAATACGATAAACGAGCGGCGCTCCGAAAACGAGATGCGGATCGCCAAGTGGAAAGAGCCCTGCGAGAAAGGCAGCGCTAAGATGGATTGTCTTCTGAAGAATCCTTGTGGCTAAATATTAGAAGG
This sequence comes from Anaerolineae bacterium, assembly GCA_036985655.1. Taxonomy (GTDB): domain Bacteria; phylum Chloroflexota; class Anaerolineae; order Promineifilales; family Promineifilaceae; genus UBA11865. The sequence continues at coordinate 6,620 of BTQB01000114.1, forward strand.
ATCAAGAGAATAAAAATAATAAAGCTAAGAACCAGGATAAGCAGAACAGATCCGATTGTTATCGAGGTGGCTATCAATTTGCTATGCGTTTTAACAGTTGGCGCTGGTTCCAAAGAACCTTCCCCAATAATCTCCAGTTGATCAGGACTATCATCAGCAGTTTCCGAGTCAGCTGTTGTCCTCTGCTGCTGCAAGAGAAAATCAACCAGGGTCTGGATCTGATTATCAGTTAAGCGTATTTTGTAATCGGCGGGCATTATGTTGTCCATACAGGGACCGTTTGGGCAATTGGGGGCGATGAAGGCAGAGGGATTTAATATCGATTCGCGAATATATTCAGCGGCCGATTGAGCGGGCGCCCTGTTACCTGCATCGACACCAATATTTGAAAGGTCAGGACCGACTTTACCGCTTTCTCCGAGGGAACCAATCACATGGCAGGATCCGCAACCACTATTGAGAATGATCCCTTGAGCTTGCTCCCCAGCGATAGGTCGGAAGGTTGATGTTGCAGAAGGCGTTAGGTTCATCGTTGGCCTTGCTTCAACTGTAGGTGTAACAGAAGGTCGATGTTCTAAAGTGGGTGAAGGTATTGGTGTAAGCTCAAGCACCTGACCCACCGATTCGGCTCGTAAAACAGCACTACATGGTGAATAATCTGGTTCCGGATCGGGCATACACCACCAGGGTTCTCCATGTTTTGTTTTGAGAATTGGCACAAACCACAGAACTGGATTATTCCCTGACAGAGTCTCGCCATCGAGCCATTTGGCTGGCGGCCAAAAGCTATCTGCAGGACCCGTCGCTATTGGACCATTCCCTTCCGATTCGCGATGGTTAAGTACAAAAAGCCAACCTTCATCTTGTCCTAAAGGATCTGTAAACTGTGGAATCCACTTATAGCCGCCTTGTTCATTTAAGGTGGTTAAAACCTCACCAGAAGGGGACAATCTATCAAAGAGGGGTAGTCGGATTTCAACCTCAGCCTTGATCCACTCTCTGTCGTCCCAGAAGCTTATATCACCCGATTCCGGATTAACCTCGGCTAGATTAATACGCCAAAAGGGACGATACGTGGAGAGATCATCGCAGCCCGGTCCATGACTGATAAAATCCATTTCATAAGATCCATCAGCAAAGAAGCGCATGATCTGCTCATAGCGGTAGCAGCAAACACAATTTGGCCAGCTGAGAAATT
>BTQB01000115.1:0-7793 GCA_036985655.1 Anaerolineae bacterium
TTATCAAGGAAAGTGCGGACGAGGTGGACGACCTGGATGTGATGATGATCGAGGATGATCCTGTCATCCAGAACATTCGGGAAGCGGCGAGAATGGTTGCCAACGATATTGGCGATGAAGCAATTGTCACCGTGACTGCCTGGGGTCCTTTTACCTTAGCTGGCCAAATGTTCGATGTCGAACCCTTTATGAAGGCCACATACAAAAGGAAGGATGAAGTCCACAAGATGCTGGCCTTCGCCACTGATTTGATCAAACAGTTATATAGACCGCTCCTTGAGGATAGAGTTATTCCTCTGCTGAGTATTGCTGATCCCACTGGTTCAGGCGATCTCATCTCAGACCGGTCATTTCGCACCTTTTCGCTTCCCTATCTTAAATCCCTGATTGCCTGGGCCGAAGAATATGAAGCTTACACCTGGCTCCATATCTGTGGCGACACAACGGAAAAGCTTGAGTCCATCGCCGAAACTGGCGTTCATTGCTTTAGCCTTGACTATAAGGTCGATATGGCTGAGGCTAAGCGACGCATCGGCGACCGCGTCTGCCTGGCTGGAAATGTAGATCCTGTATCTGTCTTGGCATTAGGCACTCCGGAACAAGTCAAGGAAGAGAGCCTGGCCTGCATCGCAGCTGCCTCTGAAGGCGGAGGCTTTATTCTTACCAGTGGCTGTGATGTACCACCAACAGTCTCCCTGGAGAATCTGCAGGCTATGCTGGCTGCTGGACAAGAGTAGTTGGCGTATGAATGAAAGGCTGCTTTTTCATGTCTTGTCTGGAAGTCATTAGAAGCAGGTGAGCATTGACCCCGACCATCAACAGCCCTCTATGCGATCTACGCAGGGGATACAAATTGACCGGGCGGCAATGATAGATACTCTCGCAGCTGCCGGTTTATGCGCCGTATGTAAGCACGTCCAGGTGGTAAAGAGCGCCCGGGGGCCTATCTACCTCAGGTGCGGCCTCTCCAAGACCAACCCGGCTTTTGAAAAGTACCCTCAGCTGCCAGTGCTCCACTGCTTAGGCTATGAACCAGCCAGGACAAACGAAGAATCGGAAAATAGTCATTGACATATGCCTTTTTGAGGCATAGTATTCATCAACGCTTAGCGGTTAATATCTATAAAGAGAGTGTCAATTGCACTATATGTGCAGATGAGATTCGGGCACGACAACCCTGGCGTTAATAATCTTCCATAAACCTTTGCGCTGCTTCATACCAGGCAGTGTGCGGAAAAAAACAACAGTATGGTAGCCACGAGCGCTTGCTTTGTTCTGGCAAGGATCGCCGGACATGGCGAGAACTTTATATTCAATCACTATTAGATTCCAGCAAGGAGGAACAATCGTATGACTGAGGAAGTGAAGACTATCAATGGTGTTGAACCCGAGAAACTGATGGCCATCGTTGGCGCCGTTAAGGAAAGCCCAGACCTGGGAAAGACGATGTGGCGGGCCAATACCCGCTGGATCGACGGCTTTAAAAGCGAGGCTCATATTCGTGGTTTTACGATTCCTATGGATGAGCCGACTGACCTGGCTGGGACAAACACAGCCCCCAATATGGTTGAGGTGGTCTTGGGCGCTTACGGCTGCTGTCTGCAAACCGGGTACGCGATGAATGCAGCCGTGATGGGAATTCCCGTGGAGAAGATCGAGGTTGAACTAGAGGGCGACATTGACCTGCCTGGTTTCTTTGGCCTGGAGCCGCCTGACGACGTCTGGCCTGGTTTCACCAATGTGCGCGCCAAGGTGTTCATCAAAGCGCCCACTGCCAGCAAGGAACAGCTGGAGGAACTCCACAGCCGCGTCATCAGCACTTCACCCGTTGGCAGCGTCCTGGCCCGGCCAGTAAATGTAGATACCCAACTAGTAACGCGTCGAACTGTGTAAGCGCTCGTTGCCGGAGACTGCAAGCGCTTGTGGCTGCAAATCGCATACGGTTCTCTGGGCATATAATGCTTTTCCATATTGAGATTGTCAATCGAGTTATAATGGACGCGTCTCAAGCTCAACAATTGATAGCTTTAAACAATAGCAGCATCTCGACTACCTATTGACAACCTAGACAATCTGTTATATGATGTCACCACTTATTAGTGGTGATTTTCCGGGAACAGAGTGTCAGTAGGGACATGCTGGTCGAGAATAACGTACCACAACTCACTTCGCTAGGCCTAAAAAAGTATGAAGCGCGTGCATACCTCGCGCTGCTGGGGCACGAAAAGTCATCAGCGGTTGAAGTCGCCAATCGAGCTCAAGTACCAAGACAGCGTATCTACGATGTTTTGGCTAGCCTCATTGATTGGGGAATTGTGGAAACCACTGATGGCCGTCCCCTGCGTTACACTGCCCGTCATCCTGCCATTGCCTTACCCTCCATGCTTGAAGTCCGCCGCAGCCAGCAGTTAGCCGAACACGAACGCCTCGTGTCTTTAGTCGAGGATATTATTGGCGAACTGGCGCAATTCTCCGGCGATTCAGAGTTGCTCTCTGAAGATTCAGAATTAGATAGTAGAACAACTGACCAGGCTCAACCGGACGGGCGTAAGCTGTTAGGCGGATTTTAGCGGGGAAAGATAAGATGATATTCCTCGTCGTTGGAGATGCTAAGCCAGGTATCACCTTGAAGGAGATAAAAGAAAACCGCAAAGCATTCTTGCATTGGGAAAAGACCAGCTCCTATTCCGGACAGTACGAGACAATCGCACGCTACGAATGGGTAGGGGCCTCTCCTAAGAAGACTTTTTGGATAATGGAGGCGGAAGACCCAACGATCATTCACGGATTAGTCGAGTTTTTCGCCGATGTATGGAATATAACTGCTTATCCCGTTGTACAAAGGGATATTAGTAAAGCAACATGAACTGGTCCAGGTTGGCGATGAGACAGCGATATTTCAAGTAGGTTTAGATGGCTCAATCTGAGGTTTTCGCCGGGATTTGTGGATTTTCAGCCTGGATCGATGTCAAACAACTGGACAATAAAAACGTTCAGGTTCTTATTCGCAGTGAATGCGAGCAGATTATGGCCATGAATTCAGACCTTACCTGTATCCAGTGGAAAGGAAGAGGTCACCAGGTATTCAGACGAATGACCGACAGTGCTATATATCACTCTTCAGATAAACATATTCGCCACACCGGCTGCCCTATACCGGCCGCGATTCTCAAAACGATTGAAGTGGAAGTTGGTATCGCCCTACCGGAAGATGTAACCATCAGCTTTGTTAATTTCGATAGCGATGCTCTCCCCGATTCTTCTTTTAAGAAGGTGGGTGATATGGTTTCCGAGTCCTCCAGTATCACAGAAAACTTATGACTGAAAAAGAGAAGCATCTCGTAATTTTCCAACCCTCTGGAAGCCGTGGAGAAGTCGAAGACGGCATGACTATCCTCGAAGCTGGACGAACCCTTGGTGTTGATATCGAAACACCCTGTGGCGGCCGGCTGACATGTTCCAAGTGCCGGGTCCAAATCGAAGAGGGTTTCTTCGAACGATTCGGCATCGAATCAAGCATGGATCATCTCAACCCTGTCTTGGAGCGAGAACAGAGCTTCTTTCGATCCAAAGGACTCACCGATCCCAATCTCCGCCAGAGCTGCGCAGCCGAGATTCACGGCCCTATTGTTGTCTATGTTCCTGAAGAAAGCCGCGCAGTAAAACAGCTGGTTCGAAAGTCAGCCCGTGAAGTCAATATCGAGATCAAGCCTGCCCTCCAGCGCTATTTCGTTGAGATGAGTCCAGCTACGCTTCACGATCCACTCGGAGACTGGGAACGACTCAAAATTGCTCTCGAAGCTGAACACGGCTTAACAAATCTGACTATTGATTATCTTACCCTTTCCGGTTTACAGAAGACGGTGCGCGATGGTGATTGGAAGGTCAGCGTATTCGTTTGGAATGGCAGTTCAGAGGATGCTGGGGGTGAAGTTATTCGTGTTCTGCCAGGATTCGCCGAGTTCTTGATCGGCCTTGCGGTGGATGTGGGCACAACGACGGTAGCCGGTTTCTTGTGCGACCTCGAAAGCGGGCGGGTGCTGGCCTCCCACTCAATGATGAACCCCCAGACACCTTACGGCGATGATGTCATGGCCCGAATCACCTATGCCATGACCAATGACGACGGCCTGGAGAAAATGCACACGGCCATACTCGATGGATTGAACACAATTGTCCAGCAGGTGTGTGAGGTATCTGGCTTCGAACAAGAAGATATTCTCGAAGCCGTCCTTGTAGGTAACACCTGCATGGACCACATTTTCCTCAACATAGAACCAAGGTACGTTGGAGTTTCTCCCTTTAGCCCGGCAATACATCACTCCTTGGATATTAAAGCGCGCGATTTCGGCCTTCAAGTAAATCCATCGGCTAATATCCATGTCCTACCCAATGAAGCCGGTTTCGTCGGTGCAGACAATGTCGCCGTTATCATCGCAGAGGAACCCTATAAACAAGATGAGATGATGCTTGTAATAGACATCGGCACCAACGGCGAGATGGTCCTTGGCAATCGCCACAAACTCATCTCCACCTCGGTACCCACTGGCCCTGCTTTTGAAGGAGCGCAGATTAGCAACGGTATGAGAGCGGCCGTCGGGGCCATCGAGAATGTCGTCATCGATCCCATAACCTGGGACGTGAGATTCAGAGTAATTGGCCAGGAAGAATGGTCCGACAAACTGCCCCCGGATGCGATCCAGGCCCGGGGACTTTGTGGATCAGCCATGATTGATTTGGGATGGGAATTGTACCGATCGGGTGTAATTAATGCCAGCGGTCGCTTCTCCAGGGAAACCCATTCCACTCGCCTGCGCGAAGGAGCCAATGGAATAGAGTTTGTAATCGCCTGGGCTGAACAGACATCTATTGGCCGGGATATTACCTTCAACCTGGATGATGTACGCGCACTGCAGTTAGCAAAAGCCGCCATGTATTCGGCCGCAAAAATAATGATGCGTCGAATGAATGTGAGCCAGGTCGACAAAATCGTTTTAGCCGGCGCGTTCGGCAGCTATATTAACAAGGTCAAGGCTATGGCCATGGGCCTGATCCCCGATTGCCAATTGGATAACGTTTACGCTGTAGGCAATGCTGCTGGCGACGGGGCAAGAATGGCCTTACTCAATACTGACAAGCGCGCTGAAGCAAACCAGATGGCCCGTCAGGTCGATTACATTGAACTTACAGTCGAACCCGACTTTGAAAAGCAATTCGCCACCGCCATGCACTTCCCACATATGAAAGATAAATTTCCACACCTTCAAAAGATGATAGATAAGGCGGAACGCGATCGTTTCTTAAGGCTTCTGCGCAACCTGCCGGCCTTTGATGGCCTCCCCAATGCGGCTCTTCGGCCTCTGGCTGCAGCTTTGGATGAAGTCCGGTTTCGTAAGAATAAGACTATCTTCGAAGAGGGTTCACAATCAAGCATGTTTCATATCGTCAAGGAAGGCGGCGTTCGATTGACCTCGAATTTAGATGGCCAGGTCATGAATACCTATGATGTTGGTCCTGGCGATATTTTTAATGGGCGTGAAGTCTTAGAAGGCCTGCCAAATTCGGCCACAGCGACTGCTACCGAGCTGAATACACGAGTGCTGCTGATTCCTGGCGAGCTTGTGCGGGCCATGGTGGAAAAAGCTCCAGAAGTAGGGGCGCGTTTGTTAGATGGCAATCAGGGAAAAGGAGATTGATATGGCAGCCAGTTCCAATGGTACCGCAGTGAAAGTTCTGAGAGGAGAAGAGGTCGATCATATACCCAATTTTTCAGGTATGGGCAGTGTCACTTTTGAGGGAATTCGCCAACTTGGCTATGGCTTCAATGAGATTCACAGGGACGCTCGCAAGATGGCCGATGCGGCCGCCAGCACCCATCGTTTATTCGGTGTAGAAAGCGCCGTTGTCCCCTTTGATATGGGCGTGCTTGCTGAGTCACTGGGCGCTGGGATGAAATACTATGAAAAAGCTGATCCGACGCAAATAATATACCCAACGATGAACCGCAAGTTGGTCGATTCGTCCCTCATCATCCCCCCGGAGGAGTTGAGCGAACGCGCTGGCAAGCGCTACGTTATGAAAGAGGTGCAGCGGCAGATCACCGAGTTTGAGTGGCATCCACCAGCTGACCTGGCTAACGCTGGCCGCATCCCCGTGGTCTTGGAGGCCATTCGTATCCTCAAACAGGAACTCAGCGATGAAGTGGCTGTTGGCGCCTGGGTGTTAGGCCCCTTTACCGAACTTGGACAGTCGATGGATCTAGAGGTCTTGCTCAAAATGACTCGAAAGGCTCCGGACGTGGTTCAGCGGCACCTGACCTTCATGGTAGATTACCTGGCTCAAATCCTGAATCTCTACATTGAGGCCGGCGCTGATTTTATCACTGTGCGTGAAATGGGTGCCACGTCAAGTATTCTGAGCCCAGTTGTGTTCAAATCCCTGATTCTTCCGAACCTTCAAGAGCTTTTTGGCCGGATTCAAGATACGCCTCGCGTACTGCACATTTGCGGGGATACCAATCCGATTGTCGAATTGATGGCTGAGAGCGGCGCAGACGCCTTGAGTGTGGACCAGGTTAATCGCCTGGCTCAGACGCGCGCCAAACTCCCCGACGTCGTGCTGCTTGGCCATTATCAACCCTTTGGCGCCCCTATGTGTGATGGCACGCCAGAGGAAGTCGAAAAGATGATAAAAGACTCTATTGATCAAGGCGCAGATGCCATATGGCCTGGCTGCGATATTTGGCCCACCGTCCCGGTGGAAAACATGAAAGCGATGATGGCAGCGACGAAGAAGTATGGAACTTAATTAGGAGGAATTACATGACCGTTACCCCAGAGCAAGAAGCTGAGATTCTCGAACTGTTGAAAAATGGTGTGATTGAGTTTGAAGAGGATGATGTGATTGATGCCGCCAACTTGGCGGTCGAATTGGGAATAGACGCCTACAAGGCAACCATGGATGGCTTGGCAGCTGGCATGGATGTTGTTGGCGTCTACTTTGCCGAGGGCGAGTATTTTGTGCCTGAGGTGTTGATGTGCGCCGATGCTTTATATGCTGGTCTCGATATCTTACAGCCCCACATCAAGATAGACCCAGATAAAATGGTAAGAGGCACAGTCGTGATCGGCACTGTCGAGGGTGATGTCCACGACATTGGCAAGAATCTGGTCAAGATGATGTTTGATATAGCCGGGTTCACCATCCACGACTTGGGCCGTGATGTGCCGCTTGAAAAGTTCGTAGACACTTACCTGGAAACTGATGCGGATATTGTCTGTATGAGCGCTATGATGACGACCACCATGATCGGCATGCCCATCGTCATTGAAAAAATACGTGCTAAAAATCCCAATGCCAAGATCATGATTGGCGGCGCTCCAATCAACGAGGACATTGCTGAAAAATGGGGCGCCGACGCTACCGGTGAGGACGCCCCAAACGCCCTTCAGGAAGCCCTTAACATGATTGGCGTGCTGCGTGATCTAGACGGCGAATTTGTGGCCGAACGGCACCAAGAAGAATGGGGTAAAGCTGGTTTATTGGATGCTCCTTGATAGTGGATGGATAAATGGCGATTCCGGGTTCTCGACTTCTTATCCTGGTGATAGAGGCTGCTTATGGCTAAACGATTACGCGGTGATAGCGGTCTGACTGATTTACTTGATATACACGACCTGCCCAAGTCAGATCTGCGTTTTGAGGTGTTAGGATCATTGGATGAGGCCTCGTCTGCCTTGGGCGTAGTGCGAGCCAGCGGCGCCCATCCGGAGACAAGACAGTTGATACTTGAA
>BTQB01000116.1:0-7746 GCA_036985655.1 Anaerolineae bacterium
TTTACGTCCGGAGAGTCGACCGCCATATTTGAAGCAGCTGACGCCAGTGACGCTTATGGAATGGCCTTGTTGCAGTTTTTACAGGAACAATAGTTTGGTCCACAAGCCAACAATTCAGATTGTTTTTTAGGGTTTTAAGGCTCTACCGGGTAACCCGGCCGCTCGCTACTCCAATATCCCACCGCTCATATTCGATATATTGTCGCGCCCATTCTCTCTCAAATATTGAGCTACCGGGCCACTGCGGTTGCCACTCCTGCAAGTAACAATAACTTGCTTCTCAGTAGGGATCTGGTCTAAATTAGCAGCTACCTCCCCCATGGGTAACAAGGTAACGCCTGGGATATGGGCATATTGATATTCCCAAGGATCCCGTACATCCAATAAGATGACATCATCACAGTCCTCTACTGCAGCAATTGTGTGGACATCAACCTCTTCGGCTAGTTCAAGCGGTCCTGTCTCATCAGCAACAGCAACCGGCGCAGAAGTTGCCCCTCCACCACACGCAGCCAGGGACAAAAGGATAATAATAAGTAGTAACTCAACAAGGATCGAAGGAGACCTATCCCCCAATTAATTTTTTCAGGGAGGTGAATGAACCGATTAAACCAGGTAAGATATGAATCAGTTGGCGACCACAGCGCCTGTACGATATCAAAACACACCAGTAAAGTAGGAAGTAATAATGAGATTAGCATCATACTTTCATGAAGAGACGAATAAGATCGGAATTGTTCAGAATGAAACAATAATAGATATTTCTCCTTTTTGTTCTGACATGTTAACGTTGATTAAGCGCACTGGCGAAGACAAGGACCTTCTGGGTTCTTGGAGTAATCAGGCGACGGAATCCCATCCTTTGGAAGCTGTCAGGTTATTGTCCCCTGTTCCTTTGCCACACCGGAATATTATGTGTTTGGGCCTAAATTATGCTGAGCATGCGGCCGAGCATTACAGCGCTAGCGGCCGGGAGACCTCTCTGCCCGAGTTCCCCATAATATTTACAAAGGCAACGACCTCAATCAACGGTCCATATGATCCGATACCATTTGATCCCCATGTGACCGAGGAATTGGATTGGGAAGTCGAGTTAGCAGTGATTATTAGTCGGGAAGGCGTAAATATTCCGACTAAGAAGGCAATGGACTACGTATTTGGGTACGCCGTGCTTAATGACGTATCTGCTCGAGACCTGCAAAGAAAGCATAAGCAATATTTCAAAGGTAAGAGCCTCGATGGCGCCTGTCCAATGGGACCGTGGATCGTAACCTCCGAATCCATCGATGATCCCCATGATCTACAAATTGTATCCAGGGTAAATGGTGAAATTAAACAAGAAAGTAACACCAAATTCATGATATTCCGTATCCCTGAAATTATCGCTCAAATCTCGCTTGGCATGACGATTCTCCCTGGAGATATTATTGCTACTGGGACACCAAGTGGAGTCGGTTTTGCGCGCCAGCCACCGGAATTCCTACAGCCGGGAGATATGGTGGAATGTGAGATTCAAGGGGTGGGAATAATTCGCAATAAAGTGATCGGCAAATCAATAATGTGATCCGTGTTCTTTTTGCTATGCAAATAAAGTAACGATTAGTAAAATTGGATAAACTTGTCGCAGATCAGACCCAAATGAAAGGCGCTGAACCTTTTTCATTGCACCGAATCATCTAAAAACCGAAATCCAAAGAAATAGGAGGGAAAGATGAGCACGTCTTCTGCAGCCTATAGTTCGCCTGCTGTTACGATGAGTCTGGTCTGAACCCAGGTTCGCCTTGGAAACTGCCTATTACATAGGAGTCTTATCCGTGTTATGGATACATTATTACCACGATCACTTCCTCTTTACCAAGACCGAATCATTAATACCATGATCAATTTCTGGTGCGTAAACCGGCATCAGAGTATTTTGAATGTCGGTTTGGCCCGGATTGCGGTATAGACAATAAAACATGACCAGGTCATAATGGTCATTCATGTACTCAGTCCAACCAGTTTTTCCCAAGATTCTTCTCGTAACTTATGATTTCAATGGAGCCGGCTCAGGTGATCGCCCGGTAAGACAGCTCTTTGGATGGAACGATCCCTTTGAATTGACAGATCAGTTCATTCACGACCTACAGAGTGCCAGCGCCAATTACTGCAACTATGAGATCGTTGAAAGCCAGGTCGTTGACGGATTTCCAGTCAAAGTGGACGGGTTTCGCTACACAAAAGAAAGTTATTCGAAAGCCTGGCAATCGAGAAGCGATTTTCACCAACCGGATTGGGCTGATTATGATGAAATCGTTGAAACATTGAATCTTTCCTATCAAATCCGCTCGAAAGAGATTGATGAAGTATGGTTGTTTGCAGGTCCTTACGCTGGTTTCTACGAATCCAGGATGGCAGGTCCGGGAGCATTCTGGTGCAATGCACCACCCCTGGAGGGGTACCGGTCAACAAAACGCCGTTTTGTGATTATGGGTTTTAATTACGAACGAGGTGTAGGCGAGATGCTTGAATCTTATGGTCACCGCGTTGAATCGATTATGGATCACGTCTATCGGAGAAAACGGGGGGCTTCCAACCTCTGGAAACGGTATACTCGCTACCATAGATCCCACCCGGGCCAGGCTGAAGTTGGTAATGTACACTTCGCACCGAACAGCCGCCATGATTATGATTGGGGGAATATGTTGCCAGTACCCAGCCGCTGCGATAACTGGCTGAACTTTCCGTACCTTAGTGGGCGGCCCAAATTAGTCAACAGCAGCGAATGGGGAAAAGGCGACATCCGCCAGCACCATCTTTGGTGGTTGAGGCATTTACCTCATGTAGAGGGAATTACTGATGGCATTGCCAACAATTGGTGGGAGTACATCGTCGATCCAAACCGGGTTGATTAATGTCGATTTGGTCTCGGGGTCATCTGCAACACAGTATCTACACCCAGCATTGGCGTAGCGAGTGATTTGGAAGCTAGATCGATGTTTAGCCGGCAATCCTTAGGCCAATGATCCGAGGATCGGCCGATGTCTAACCGCTCAAGCTGGTCATACCCCCACCATCTAAGTAATTTGAGCCCGAACTCAGCTCTGCTCAGTGCTTGGTGCCCGGCGATATGAATTGTTCCAGTAAAATCCGAGGTCGCTAACTCCAGACAAGATAGGCACAATGTCTCAACCCAGATCGGATTTCTGATCTGATCCTCGAACAAAGTGATTGTCTCTCCATTGTCCAAGGAGTTTGTTATCCATTCCGTCGACCGGTCAATTTTTTCAAGGCCATATATCAACGATGTTCTGATGATGACATGATTTTGATAACGGCTGATGATGCTCTCGGAGTCAGCTTTTGCCCGGCCGTAGGCATGAATTGGATTTGGTTTATCATCCTCGTGATAAGGGCCGCCCCGGCCATCAAATACAACATCAGTTGATAGATGTATCACTCTACAATTGTATTCCTCGCTAACTGCCCTAATATTCTCAGCTCCCTGGCGAATAACTTCCTCCATGTCTGGTGTGCGATTGGAGCCAGCAAGATGGATTATGATATCGGGCTGCCATTTTGAAACTAATCTCCAAAGGGTATCTCTGTCTCGAATATCTAAGCGAAAGGCATTTAATAATGAGGGCGGGTCGTTTCGAAAATGAGTATGAAGGAGTTCAAAATTCAGGGCAGCTATGGGTACAAGGTGCTGGCCGAGATAACTGCTGCCTCCCGTAATTAATAAGCGATTCAACCAACCACCATGATCAGCCAGGCGATGACTCAAGTTTAACAGCGACTTCTAAAGCCAATGAGGCAGCTTCCTGTTCAGCGGTCTGTTTACTATGTCCTTTTCCTGTGCCCCAAATCTCGTTGCCCACCAGGACAGCGACCGTAAAGGTTTTATCATGGTCTGGACCTTCTTCTGCGGTGACATGATATGTCGGCGTTAGATTGTAATGAGCCTGGGTCCAAATTTGGAATTCACTTTTCGCATCGATGTGAGCCGATTTGTCTAATATCTCATCTAAAGCTGATGGGATAAGCTCGGTTATCCATGATTGAACAGCGCTCATGCCCTGATCCAAATAAATGGCCCCGACTATAGCCTCAAAAGCAGCACAAAGATTCGGGCGCCGTTCACGACCGCCACCTTCCGCCTCCCCAACTCCTAGCAAGAGAGCCTCGCCAATTCCCATATCTTGGGCAAAAGCAGCCAAGGTTTTCGTCCTGACCAGAGCTGAGCGCAGCATAGTCAGCTGACCTTCATCCATCTCAGGAAATCGATCGAACAAATAACCAGCCACCACAAAATCTAAAACGGCATCACCTAGAAATTCCAAACGCTCATTATCTTTCTGTGTAGCAGTTGGATTCTCGTTGAGGAATGAACGATGCGTAATGGCTCTACGCAGTAATGAGTAGTCATTAAACTGTATTCCAAGATTTTTTTCTAATTTGCGCAGGTCATTCATTAATCGCAGGCTTGGAAATCCCGGGTGGCTGCTGCTTAAAATTATTACTCTGAAATATTTCCGAACTGAGAACTTTCCCTAGAGTCTCTATCCTTCGAAATTGCGGATGACCAAAACTGAATTATGCCCGCCAAATCCGAAGGCGTTGTTTAAGGTCACCTTCACGTCTGCCGGACGTGCTTCGTTGGGTACATAATCTAGATCGCATTCTGGATCGGGTGTTTCATAGTTGATGGTTGGCGGTAAGATCTGGTCACGGATGGCTAGAGTGCAAAATACTGACTCGATTGCCCCTGTCGCGCCCATAATATGACCGGTCATCGACTTAGTTGAGCTAACTGCTACATCATAAGCATGTTCACCTAGAGCATCCTTAATTGCTATAGTTTCAGTTGCATCATTTAATGTCGTTGCTGTTCCGTGGGCGCTTATGTAATCAACGACTGAAGGATCCAGACCAGCATCGGCTAATGAGAGGGAAATGGCCCTGGATGCGCCTTTTCCTCCCTCCGCTGGAGCAGTTATATGATAAGCATCTGTGGTCTGACCATAACCAACGATTTCACCCATAATTTGGGCGCCGCGCTGCTGCGCATGCTCAAGGCTTTCAAGGACTAACATGCCCGCACCTTCACCGGGAATTAAGCCATCACGATTCTTATCAAATGGACGGGGTGTTTGGCTTGAACTCTTCGAGGCCGCGCCAGATCGTTCAAATCCAGCGATGGCAACGGCCGTGATAATACACTCGGTGCCTCCCGCTAAGATTGCATCCAGCTCTCCATAACGAATCGCCTTAAAAGCGAACCCAATAGCATCGTTACCTGCGGCGCAAGCAGTAGATAATGTAGGAGTAGGACCCTGAATGCCATAATCGATTGCCAGCATACCCCCTGCGCCATTCGCCATTATCATGGCAATGCCGAACGGTGTCAGGCGTCGAAGACCTTCATTATAAAGTTTGTGTTCTTGTTCCACGAGGGTTCGTATGCCGCCGATTCCGGTGCCAATATAAATCCCAATCTGATTTCTATTCTCATCAGTTATTTCGAGACCTGAGTCCTGCATAGCTTCATAGCCGGCAACAGTGGCTAATTGTTGATACCTATCTCGACGTCGAGCATTCCGTCGATCGATATAATCTGTAGCCACAAAATCCTTAACCTCACACACGCCGCCTACTTCTAGTTCACCTCTATCCATGATTGTAAAATCACCAAAGCCAGACTTGCCGTTTAATATCGCCTCCCAAGTGGTAGGAACATTATGGCCAACTGGAGTGATTAAGCCCAGCCCAGTGATAACAACCCGATGGCGATGGTTCTTGTTATTAACGTTATTTCCCATCAGTTGACTCCATTTAAGGTTGATTTCTTTGTCGATCTCATCACCATGTTTCTTCTTCGATCATAGTAACCCACTCATTAACCGAAGGTTTCGTCATTTTCTACCGATACCATTGCCTTAGTTTGCCCGCTTTCAGCTATTAGGCAACCAATACACGTTGTCGAAAATCTATTAAAGCTCGAAACGATGAACCATAGAAGCTTTTCGCAGGTCTAAAAGGATGAAATCACATGATATTTGCTAGCTAAAGGCGAACTTGCCTCCTAACAGAGAAACGTATCACTCAAAAAGACGTATTAATACTTAGTTATCAGTCTCAGTTGGTCGATAATCGCCCTCAACCCAAAAGGCGTTCTTTTCGTCGACTTCTCTTTTCCAAACCGGAACAATCTCTTTAAGTCGATCGATGCCGTATCTCGCGGCTTCGAAGGAGCCCTGATCACGATGAGCTGCAGCACAGGCAACGATAGTGGTTATTTGGCCCACATCCAGTTTACCAACCTGTTGGACGATGGCAACACCTCTCACCAGCGGCCAGCGCTCCCAGATTTCCTCAACAATCTGACTCATTTTGGATATCGCCATTTCCTCATATGCTTCGTATTCAAGAAAACGAGTTGATGCCGGCAATCCCTCTCGCTCGGTTTGGCCACGAACATAGCCTGTAAAGGTGACGACAGAGCCAATTTCTGGCCCAACCAGGTGTTCATGAATTTTGTTGAGGTCAACTTTTTCTGTGGTGACGGAAAAATATGTTGGGTAAGGCTCTGATTTTACTCCACCCCCGCTGACGGGCGGGAAGAAGGCTATCTCGTCGCCCGGTTTTAAACTTGTATTCGGGGATGCAAAAGCCATGTTAACTGCCACTAATGCTGTGGGTAATGCTGCTGCAAGATCTGGATATGCCTCGGCCGTAGCTTGAAGCAACTCCAGCACGGAAGCCGGATCGGAAACGGTTACGCTGATTCTATCCTGTCCAGCCCTATCCTTTAACGTAGCAAATAGTCTTATCTCAAATTTCATCAAGTTAACAATTCCCCAACAGTTGTTATGGAAGGAATCAAGGGGTTAATCATCGTTAAAGTAGTCGCCGCTTTTCCCTCCTGTTTTAGCCACCAGTCGTATATCACTGAGCCTCATACCGCGATCAACCGCCTTGGCCATATCGTATATGGTTAGTCCAGCTATTGTGACAGCGACGAGGGCTTCCATTTCGACGCCGGTTCTTCCTTGGTATGAAACCTTGGCCTCAATATCAACACGATTCTTGGATCGATTTGGTGTGCAGGCGACCTCAACATGGTTAATTGGTAAAGGGTGGCACAGCGGGATTAATTCAGATGTCTTTTTAGCGGCCATAACGCCAGCGATTTCAGCAACAGTCAAAACATCCCCTTTCTGGACATTTCCTTCAAGAATCAAATTTAGGGTCTGAGGTTTCATCAGAACTGAACCCCTGGCAACAGCCTTGCGTTCTGATTCTGATTTTGAAGTGACGTCAACCATTTTAGCTCGACCGCTCTCATCAAGATGCGTCAAATTTTCAGTCATAGCTTTAATTTTTTCTTCCAACAGTTGGTCAGCCAATATAGATCGTCTGGTTATTATAGCGTTTTCTCTATATAAATTAATAGCATTATGTTTGCAGAAATCCTGCCACCAGAGAAGTTGTCATACCCCCACCTTCGTGAGGGCAGGCTCTGCCCCCGCCCGCGCAGGGATAAACTATGGCAGGTATCCATCTTTCCCAGCCAGAGTGGATTCCCTCCTGAGGGAATGACAAGCAAAAAGTGCAAACATAGTGTTAATATGTAATGAAGGAACCATACGATTTAATTTATCTATCGCCCATCTTGATGACGTGATTTTGAGCTGTGGGGCTCAAATATTTCAAAACGTAAGAGCTGGCCAACGAGTGATGGTTGTCACAGTAATGGCTGGAGAT
>BTQB01000117.1:0-7731 GCA_036985655.1 Anaerolineae bacterium
AAGCGTCTCCTCTGAATTCCTGACGGATGTTCGCAGGTTTACTAATTCCTTCTCCGGTCTCAATCGGATAATTTCAACCACAGCGGTTAACGATTCACCCACGTAGGCGGGTCTCCAAAAATCAATTTTCTGTTTTAACCAGTTGGTCCCCGGTCCCGGCAATACCATCCCGAGAAGATACGAAAACATGGCACCCAGCAAGCCTCCAGGAACAACCGTCTTACTTAGCCCAAGATGTTGAGCGGTCTGCTCGTTAAAATATATCAGGTTGTTATCTAAAGTTACCTTTCTATATTCCTCAAGGTCCTTTGTCGAAAAGGTCCTTTTTACGCTTGCCTGTTGGCCAATAAAAAAGCCCTTCATCCTATCGCTATCGGACATAGGCTTGGATGATTCGATTTCCGTTCTTCGCGTTAGACTTTTAGAGTTCATGGTGATTAGAGCAGTGCCCTGGCAAGAATAGGAACCGTCTGAGCGAACGATATTTGTAGATAGCCGGACACGGTTATTGGCATTTAAGATCTCAAGGATACTGATTTGAATCGCTACCTTTTCATTTGCAAAGGTGGGCGCCGAAAACATCAACTCCTGTCCTAATTGAAGGATACCTGGACCGGGCAGCTGGGAACTCATGACCGAGCAGATCGAACCATACAAAAGCATCCCATGGCAGACAGTTTGGCCAAAGTGGGTGCCTGCGGCAAATAGCGGATCGACATGAATAGGATTGTCGTCGCCGCTCAACCGGGCAAATCGATCAATATCCGCCTGACTAAATTGGCGATGAACAGTGACGGAATCTCCCACTTCCATCTTCAAAGCAACTTATCTCCTATACACCAATTATTTGATGCTATCGTTGAATGATTAACATTGAAATAATGATTGATTGCCAGGATCACTCTTAACGTACTGGGTCTTTAGCTGGCGTTTCAGAACTTTACCGGCGGCCGTCCTGGGAAGTGTATCGGTAAAGATAACAGACTTAGGTATCTTGTAACGAGCCAATTTTCCCTGACAGAAATCGAATAGTTCTTCTTCTGTAAGCTGATGATCTTCCTTGACGACAACGACAGCAAGTCCGACCTCATCCCACTTTGGGTGGGGCATACCGATGATAGCCACTTCAGCAACTGCAGGGTGCTGGTAGATTACATTTTCCACCTCTGCTGGGTATACGTTTTCACCGCCGGAGATAAACATATCTTTCCAACGATCAACAATATAGTAAAATCCTTCCTCATCGTATTTGGCAGCATCCCCAGAATGGAGCCATCCATCAATAATTGCCTTGCGTGTTGCTTCTGGATTTTTCCAATAGCCGGTGGTCACATTTCCGCCCCGGATGCATAATTCTCCGACCTCGTTTGGGCCCAGCACATTTCCATCCTTGTCCTTAATCAATACATCGGTATGTAACACTGGTTTGCCCACCGACCCCGCCTTCCGAAGGGCATCTTCTTTGGTGATGATAAACACGGTTGGACCAGTTTCTGTCATACCAAAGCCCTGTTGGATAATGATATCTCGACTGGCAAATTCCGTTACCAGCGAAGGCGGCAGGGATGATCCGCCGCTTCCCCAACTGCGAACGCTGCTTAAATCGTATTGGTTAAGATCCTCAAATTGAGAAAGCATCAAGTACATTGCTGGAACCAGCAGTATCACTGAAACCTGCCACTCTTCGATTAAGCTCAACAATCGGGCCATATCGAAGGACCGCATAACGATTACGGTACCTCCGGCATGAAAGGTTGGCATTGCGTATAGGCCTAGACCACCAGCGTGAAATGTCGGCAGCACGTTCAAATTGATATCCTGAGAGGTGAGATCAATGGCTAACCCCATACCTACAGCATTGTAGAAAAAGTTACCGAAGGTAACCTGGGCTCCTTTAGGACGCCCGGTTGTTCCTGAGGTGTAGAGAATGGCCCAGATATCATCGTAGGAAAGCCGGGGTATTTCGACGCCATCACCAGATCCTCTCGAGATCGCGCTCTCATAAGTGATCTCCCCTGATGAGCTTTCCCTGGACATAACTATATAGTGGTCGCAGTCAATGCCTGAGCGAAGAAGGGTCACGGTTTGGCTATATTCTGGTTCGTATACCAATAACTTTGGACGGCAATCGGACAATATATACTCCAATTCAGGAGCGGCTAACCGCCAATTGAGGGTGTTTAAAATTGCGCCCATCCTACTGCAGGCGAAGAGGAGTTCGTAATAGTTGGCGCTATTTTGAGCCAAGATCGATACGCGATCTCCTTTGCGCAAATTTAACTGGTGATACATGAAGCTGGCCAAGCGGTCGGCCCGTTCATTGAACTGGGCGTATGTGAAGCTCTGGTTGGTATTAGCATCGAAAAGTGCCAGCTTATCAGGCGTTCTCTCTGCGTGTCGCTTGATCCAATCGAAATGATACATCCAATCTACACCGCTAACTCTTTGTTGTTTCCTCTTGCTGCATTCTTCAATAGAAATCCAAGAACAATGGAGTTAAAGGTCTCCACCTTTTCCCAAAAGGGCGCGTGGGCTGCACCGGGAATGATCGCATACTCAGCGTTGGGGATCTTCTGAGCTATAATTTCAGCGTACGGGCGCGGTTTAAGTATATCAAGCTCACCGACGATCACCAGCGTCGGCGCACCGATCTCAGCCAATTTTTCGGTGAAATTAAATGACAGAAAGCATCGGAAAAGTTCTATCAGGGCATTAAAATCCAACGAGCGGTAGCGCTCAAGGGCTTGATCTAAGATAGGTTGATTCTCGGCACACCAACGATCTGAGAATGTGACAGGATAAACTGCTTTGAAGAACAACTCTGGATCCCCGACCTCAGCGGCCGCCAGCCAAAGGTTAACCAACCCTTCCAGGACCGGATCGATCTGGCTTACAGCCGAGATTAGTAACAGGCTGCGAGTGCGTTCTGGATATTTATGGGCGAAGACCATACTCAATTCGGCGCCATAGGATGTTCCACCAATGTGGGCTGACTCAATCTCAAGAGCGTCAAGCAAGGCTGCAAGATCGTCAGCGTGCAGCTCCATGGTATACGGACCGGGCGGGTGCTCGGAACCCCACATGCCCCTGCAGTCATAAAGAAGCAGATTAAAATGTTGGGACAGGATGGGCACCTGGTAGACCCAACCGGCCGTACTCATGAGAACGCCATTGGACAGCACTAGGGTGTCGCCGCCTTCGAGACCGTGTAAGTGATAATAAAGTTCGATGCCATTGGCCTTAATCTTGGGCATGATTTTTCCGGATCATATACTTTCAAACACAAGTGTGGTCTGTTGGACACCATCTTGCCCACGTTCAATAAATGCTGCCTTTAAGCGAGTACCTATCGCTATCTTCTGGGGGTTGGAACAGTCAACCCCATGGATTTGGGCGCTTATACCAGGTCCCTCATCAACCTGGACAACGCCAACACAGTAGGGATTGTCACGGCCATAGCCAGCCTCAATCATGGCTGTTGGGGCTATGTGGACGGTTGTATAGGCGATCAATTTCCCGTTTCCGCTTAATTCTTGCCAATCCATATCACTCCCATGGCAATGTGCACAAAGAGGGCGAGGGGGAAGATACAGCTGGCCACAAGATTTGCAGTGTGTTCCCATCAGCTTATGCTCTTCAAGATAACCTTGAAAAGCTTCATAATTTATTTCCCTCTCGACCATCCTTTATCTCCTCTCAAATATGTGGACCAGGCACGTCTGGCCAGTTCCGCCGACATTGTGGGTCAGGGCCAGATCTAAATTCCCATTGACTTGTCTATCTCCAGCTTCACCTCTGAGCTGATGCCATATCTCTACCACTTGTCCAACGCCGGATGCCCCCACGGGATGACCTTTCGCCTTTAATCCACCTGAGGTATTGATTGGATGAGGTCCTTGACGAGTTGTTAAACCCTCCTCGGCCGCTACAAATCCCTGCCCTGGTTCGAAGAATCCCAGATCCTCTGTGGCGATGATCTCGGCAATAGTAAAACAGTCGTGTACTTCTCCTACTTTAATGTCCGAAGCGTTCACGCCTGCCATGTCATAAGCTATTCTGCTGGCAGTTTTAGCGGCCGATAGTGTTGTTAAGTCAGGCCGATCGTGCATGGCGACATCGCTTGCCTGACCAGAACCAATGATGTATATCGGATCGTCAGTAAATGATTTGGCCAACTCTTCAGCCACTATAAGTAGGACGGCCCCGCCATCGGACACTGGGGAACAATCGAAAAGCCGCATCGGCCAAGATATCACAGGATTGGCGCGATTATCATGGAGGAATTCCATTTCATTTTCCCAGGTTGGAACTGGATAGCCATCCTTCTCCGCCTTTGCTTTTTTTCCATCCATGATGTCACGGATCCTGGCCCCAAATTGAGCTTTGCTGTTTAGGGCGCCATTTTCATGGTTTTTGATTCCCACATGCATGAATGATTCTTCAGTGGCGCCATATTTATCCATGTAGGCGGTTGCCATAGCTGCATAAAAGCCGGGAAATGTAAACCCAGCAGGGATCTCGTACAGCGTGTCGCCCGCTGTAGCCAGTGTGTCCGTGACCTTCTC
The DNA here is from genome assembly GCA_036985655.1 of Anaerolineae bacterium. Taxonomy (GTDB): domain Bacteria; phylum Chloroflexota; class Anaerolineae; order Promineifilales; family Promineifilaceae; genus UBA11865. The sequence goes on from BTQB01000117.1 coordinate 4,566, forward strand.
AATCGGTAGATCAGTCATTTTTTCGATTCCGCCGACAAGAACAACATCGGCCGCTCCCGAAGCAATTGCCAGGATTCCCTGTCGCAAGGCTGCGCCGCCGCTGGCACAGGCGTTCTCTACCCGGGTAGCAGGACGAGGAGTCAGGCCGACCCAATCGGCCATAAGCGGCGCAATGTGGGCCTGCCCTTCAAACAAATCGCTGCTGTAGTTGCCGATATAAAGCGCCTCTATATCCTCTGGATCTAGCCCTTTTTCGACAGATGAACACATAGATTGAAACGCTTCGACAAATAGGTCGCGGCTTGCCTTACCGGGAAAAGCACCAAATGGGCTCATACCGGCCCCGACTAGGGTTACACCGCGTGGTAGTGGTTTGATGTCAGCTGCCATGTTTATTCTCCAAAATAATCTCGACGAAGATCCCGTTTGAGGATTTTGCCCATACCTGAGAGTGGAAGATTATCGATAAAGGTCACACTCTTAGGCACTTTATAGCGAGCCAGGTTGTCTCGCATGAAATCAATTAATTCAGTCTCGTTGGCATCTCCATCTGGTTTAAGCACAACGAAAGCCTTGCCAATTTCACCCCAGTTTTCATCCGGCACACCGATGACAGCGCACATATGAACGGCAGGATGCTGGTACAGTACATTTTCAATTTCAACGGGATAAATATTTTCTCCGCCAGAAATAAACATATCTTTTACCCTATCGACAACGTAAAAAAACCACTCATCATCGTAGCGAACAACGTCGCCCGTATGGAACCAACCATCTTCATCGATTACTTCAGCGCTGGCAGCAGGATTCCGGTAGTAACCTGAGCATCTGCTTGGCCCTTTAAGAACAAGTTCCCCCTTTTCGCCCGGACCTAATGGGTTGTTATTTTCATCGACCACCCGCACATCGACAAAGAAGTTGGGGCGACCAATGCTGCCAGCTTTGCGAATGGCGTCTTCAGGCGGCAGAGCAAATAGACCAGGCCCAAATTCGGTCATACCGAACCCCTGTTTAAATCTAATTCCCTTTTCGTCGGTATATTTTTCTATCAAAGGTACAGGCAGCGGTGCGCCCCCACTGGTGCAGAAACGCAGGCTGCTAAGATCAGCGCTGCTCCAATTGGCAGCCTGAGTCATCATCTGGAACATGGTTGGCACCCCGGCAAATACCGTAACTTTCTCTCTTTCGATAAGATCTAGTACTTGTTCCGGATCAAATTGTCGAGTGAGTATGGTTGTATTGCCGAAAATAATTTGCGAGGATAAGTATGCGAACAATCCACCAGCATGAAACAGTGGATAAATGTTGAGATAAATATCATCATGATGCAGGTCGTGGATGACTGTGTTCAGAACATTCCAGCATATCATCCGGTGGCTGATCATGGCCCCTTTAGGCAGGCCGGTCGTGCCTCCAGTAAAAAGAAGGCAGGCAATATCTTCTTCTTCCAACGATTCGTTGGAAACAGAAGCGGCCGGAGCTGACTTTATAACCTTATCGTAAGATTGGCTGTTTGCTATGCCATCCCCTTCAATATGAACATATTCGCTAAGAGCGTAAGGTTTATCCCTGGTCGCCTCTTCAACCCTGGCAATTACTGATTTGAAATCATCGGAGTAAAGTAAAATCTTGGGCTGAACCTCTTTGAGAAGATTGACCAGTTCGCGCCAATGCAGGCGCCAATTGAATGCTGTATGTATCGCGCCCAATTTACCGCAGGCGAAAAAACAATCCAGGTGTTCCACGCCATCCTTTGCCAAAATGCCAACACGATCGCCTTTACCTACACAGGCCGAATGTTGAAACCAATTAGCCAATCGATTAGCTCGCTCATTGATCTGCCGGTAAGTTAACCGAAGATCAGGGTCCTTGCCTACATCGACAATGGCCAACTTATCGGGCGAATAAAGCTCCCTTCTGCCAAGATAGTCTCCGATGTACAAGATAGTCTCCTTTCAGTCGACAGTTGTTAGTAGGTAGTTGTTAGAAACAAGCGGTCAAGATTGGTCATGGGACATCAATTTAGGCTATTAATCAGGCCGTATATCATTTTTTGAATCTCAACAACGACAGCTGTCAAATCGTCAAAATCAGATTCTGGAACATAGCCAAGTTCTTTCGCGATTATGAGCTGTGTATCCAACTCAGCTATTGAGCCAAGCGCAATCCGCAGGAAATGGCGAAACTCACCTGGACTCTTTCGAGCCTGGCCTTCCGCAATATTTGAAGGAATTGAAACTGCTGATCGTCGAATTTGGGACGTGAGACCATAGAGCTCAGTGTTCGGAAAAGCTTCAGTCAACTTATAGATTAAGATTGATAATTTTATTCCTTGTTGCCACACGATCAGGTCTCGGTAGCTGAGGTATTGGTTCACTTAGACTAAATCCTTTCTTGCTTGATCGATATCATTTTGCTTAATGTTTGCCTTATAACCAAATCAGATATCTAAGGCCCTTTTCTAAGAACTAAAAGTTAAACACTTACAACTACCAACTACCAACTACCAACTAACAACTACCCACCGCCAAAGGCTGGCTGCCATGGCCAGGCCGCCGCCGCTGGCACAGAAAATGACGTTGTCGCCTGGGCTGGGGCCGATACCATGGTCTAATGCATCATCCAAGGCGGCTGGGATACAGGCAGAACCGAGATAACCCCATTTATCCATAATATAATGGGTCTTGCTCATTGGTTGGCTGAGATTATCCATGACGGTTTCAATCGTTCGTAAGTTCAGCTGGGTGAAGACAAAAAAGTCGATCTCGTCAACATTTAAACCCGCTTTTGCGACTGTTGCTTTTATCAGTGGGGGCCAGTTATCACTGTTAAATGTGGCCGGGAATTTTCGAACAAATTGAACCTTTGGTTTGCCATATTCCGCTACCGTCTCCGGTGTGGCTGGGCGAAAAGTGCCGCCAGTATAGATCCCTAGCGCATCGTGATATTGGCCGGCGGCCGTTAGCTTGCCTGCCAGATGGCCAGGAATATCACCGGCGCTTAAAATGGCAACGGCCGCGCCATCAGCGAAAAGCGTACATGTATGTTTATCAGTCCAATCGATAAATTTGGTCATCCCATAACCACCCGCCACCAGGATATTATTTATATCTACATCCGTTGCTACGTATCGAGCGGCGCTGTCGAGAGCAGTGACCCAGGCAGC
>BTQB01000118.1:0-7720 GCA_036985655.1 Anaerolineae bacterium
AGGCGCATTTATGCCAGCACTTTAAATCCAGATGCGATCCTTTACAGAAAGAAAAACCAGTTGATTGATTATGATGAACGCATGGCTATCTTGTTGCAGACAGTTCGTGGCAATCGCCATGGCAGATACTTTTTCCCCAGTGTTGCCGGCGTCGGTTTTAGCCAAAACAGCTTGCGCTGGAATCCAAAGATCAGGCGAGAAGAAGGTTTTTTACGGATTGTTTGGGGATTAGGCACTCGAGCTGTTGACCGGGTAAGTCATGATTACGCCAGGCTTATTGCACTGAGCCATCCCCAATTGCGGCCCGAGACAACCGCCAAGGCAATACGCACCTATTCACAGAAATATGTGGACGTCATAGATCTTGAAGATAACCAGTTCAAAACCCTGGCAATAAGTGAAGTTCTTCCCGAGTTAATAAACTCAAACTACCCCGATTTACGATACATTGTATCCGTCGACAGGGGGGATTACTTCCGCAGCCCCATTTCATCAACGGAGTTACAAGATCAACGGAAATTGGTTCCAACTTTCGATAATCTGACCAGGGATGACAAGTTTATAAAGCTCATGCGAACTACGCTGATGCGTCTTGAGGAGCAGTACGAACGCCCTGTCGATATTGAGTTTACTGTCGATATAGAGCCAGGATATCCAGACTCATCCTACAGAATTCATGTGCTTCAGTGCCGGCCACTAAGCCAGCGCGAAATTGAAGAAACCGTGCATATTCCCGGAGACATGGTCGAAGAAGATATCATTTTTTCTTCCCACAATCTCATGCCGAACGGTAAGATCGAAGGAATTCGCTACATCATCTTCGTGAATCCTATTGAATACCGGCGAATACCCGATCACGCTGATAGATTAGAACTTGGCAGAGTGATTAGCCGGCTAAATCATTATTTCGAAGGGAGATCTTTCATCATGATGGGACCAGGTCGATGGGGAAGCGTCAACATCGATCTAGGTGTTCGTGTAACTTATGCAGATATACATAATACGAAAGCATTGGTCGAGATTGCCGTAGGGTCAGGTGAAGGAACGCCTATCCTCTCTTATGGAACCCACTTTTACCAAGATCTGGTTGAATCGAGCATACATGCTATACCGATAAACCTGGATGACCCAAGAACGAAATTTGATTGGTCATTCTTTGAAGACTCGGAAAATCAGCTTGCCAAATACCTGCCTGATGATGGTATCTTGCTCGCTATCTTAAGGTAATTGATATCTCTACGAAGGACAGTAATAGAAGATTAACCATTCTAATGGATGGGGAAAAGGGAGAAGCAGTTGGTTTTCTAGAATCAGGCACTTGGGTTGATGATGAGGAACCCAAGGGGACGGTCTCTACCTTCTAGGGTCCAAGATAATTGACAAGGAATATGGATAATTGTTGGCAAGTAAAAGAGTCAGCCATCTATTTCAGCTGGTTGGGAGTTGATGAGTTCCTTCAACAATGCCATTTCCTCAGATTCATCTGAAACAACGCCATCCAGGCGGGCATCGAGCAGCTGATTTAATATCCGCCCGATTTCTGGGCCAGGTTCCATGCCCATTTCCAAAAGATCATCTCCATTGATATACGTTCGCACATGCCGCCACTCGCGCTGATAACCGAGAATAATTCGCCCACTGTTTGAATCCTGACCCGCCATGGCCAAGGCAGTGAATAAAACGCGTTCAGGATAGAATTTCAGTTTCTGGTAAACCTGGCTAGGGGCTGGATTTTCAGGCACTTTATCCAAGGTCTCAAGAATTATTCGGACAGAATTGACATCCTCTTTTGTTGATCTACGAACTTTCAACCGCTTCATCACCTGATTCTGAGCCTTCACCCGGTGATCAAGCATCCACAAGGCAAAGTAGATAAATGAACGGGAGGATTCATACAAACCACGCCACAGCTCTTCTGCAAGAAGCTGCTTGGCTCGTTCGAAGCTCTCGGCCGTTCTTTGACTCCAATTGAGTTGAGGATGAATGTAAACCAGCACTCCTAAGGAGGCCAATCGATCAACTATCGAAATCGGGTCCGGCTCCTCCAAACACATCTCTAACTCATTTCGAATTCGATCACCTGAAACTCGATTCAACATCGACAGCGCAGCAGTTATCAATTCTTGGGTCCGGGATTCGATGGCAAAGTTTAGGCGCTGCTCTAGCCTGGCAGCCCTAAGAATGCGCGTAGGATCATCAACAAAACTCAGGCTGTGGAGCACCCGGATCAAACCAGATTCCAGATCTCTTCTTCCGCCGTAAAAATCTAGCAATTCACCCAAATGGGCCCCGTCAAGCCGGATCGCCAATGTGTTTATTGTGAAATCTCGACGATGTAAATCTAACTTAATTGACCCTCTTTCTACTTCAGGAAGAGCTGTCGGACGAGTATAGAACTCGGTTCTCGCTGTCACGAAATCAATCGCGTCGGGCACACCAACTATTTCTTCCCCAGGGGCAATTTTTGACCACACTCTCTTTGAAATCAGCCACTTAGCCGTTCCGAATTGGGCATGGCTTCGCTTTTCACCTCCGTAAATCCTTTGAAGTTCCTGGACCAACGAGATCGCATAACCCTCAACGACCATATCAATATCCGTTGGCTGATTCTTCAGGATCAAATCACGCACCAAGCCGCCAACGAAGTAAAGGGGCATATTCATGCTGCTGGCTACATCTCCAACAGCTTGAACCAATCCCCAGACCGCTCCAGGCAGAGAATTTGCCATTAATTTTTTAGTATCGTACCGATTCGTGTCTAATGGATCCCCGCCAAACAGAGTAATGAGGTCAGTTCGAGTGACAATACCGATCACTTCTGGTGAATTCTCCTCAACCTCTTGAATGACCGGAATCTGGCCCCAACCTTCTTGGATCATCAAGCGGCGGACATCCTCCACGCTGTCAGAAGGCTTAACTGTTACCGATCCGGCTTTCATTATTTGTTTAGCTGGTAAGTGTCCTAATTTATGGCTTGTGGCTCGATCAACCATTCGCCTGGTCAGCAACCCCACCAGCATGTTACTTTCTGGATCGAGGACAGGGTAGCCTTCGTGACCAAACCGCCTCATCTGCTCAGCAGCATCAGACACAGATGTCGTTGTGAATATTGTCTGGACGCCGTAGGACATGATTTGGGACACTTTGGTCATGGGTCGAACCGATTCCCCCAGCATATCTTGAACCTTGCGCTTAACATCGTCCAGCTTATTGTCCATTATTGTTGCCGCGGCCGCACGACTATGACCACCACCCCCTAGGGCGCGAGCGATTATAGATACATCAACATTATTTGATCCACTTCTGGCGACCAACTGCACATGATTTGCTTTTAGTTGGACTATTAGAAAAATGCCATCCGGCGTTAAAGCGTCTCTCAAACGGTGGGCTACCGCTGAAATTTCATCATCAAAATCAGCTGGCGCTTCAACTGCAGAGATTACAATGTCTTGGCCTTCAATCCGAATCCAGCGGGCCGCTTCAAGTAGGTGCTTGTACAGATCTTGCTGCTGGTCCGATAAGGCGATATTCAGAAACCGTCTTACTACCGACAATTGGGCTCCCTGCCCCATAAGCCAGGCAACCGCTTGAACATCTCGAAGGGTCGTTGTGTCGTAGACCAGCGAACCAGTGTCCTCATGGATACCCAACATCAATAGAGTTGCTTCATTGGGGGTTACACTTAGTCCAGCTGCCTGCATCATTTCAACCAAAATTGTCGAGGTAGCCCCAACCTGATCAAAGTGATAGGACCAGTTGTTCTTCAACTTCTGATCAACCGCATGGTGATCTATTACTAAAACATCAACGCGATCTTGTCGGATACCACGAACGCTTGGCAGCGAAACTGTGTCAACCAGGACAACTCGCTCCACTCGTTTCCGGAGCCAATCTTCTGGCTTTACATAATTCAACGCATCCCAATATAAGTTTAAGAATTGGCTAACATTCCGGTTTATTCGCCATGATAGCAGCGGTGTACCTTCTGGATACAACTTTTGAGCCCCAAGCTGAGAGGCGACGGCATCAAAATCTGCGTTTTCATGAGTTAAGATCAGTAACATACTTTGATTATACACCTCCCAGGAGGTGGATAAAACCAACCCTATCGCATTAGCTTACGGTTAAGAAAATCCGGTTAGCTTCAGATGAATTACGGTGTGCTGGTCCTGCTATAATTCGATCCGTACTAAAAGCCGGCTTGCCAATCGTATTATTCCCTCTAAAATTCCGACCTACAATGATCGGTATAAATGAACTTAGACGACTTAATCCCCAGGCTTGGACCAGCCTTCTGGCCCAGGATACTGATCATGGTTCGATTCGGGTCACGGCCGTTGAAAGACAGAAACTCAATTTGAGTGATCAAGCGTTCCGATATGTTCTTAGTCTGGATGGCTATCTCGAACCGATATCACTAATTGGCAAAGAGACAAATGTCCCTGAAGCGCTCTTCTTTGGCAACATCGCTAATGAGATCTCCGAGATTGCTCCTCACTGTTGGATCTGTCACATAGAGGGTGATAAAGGGTGGGTTATCCACGAAGAGTCTTATAATGACTACCTGCCGGTTGAGTGGACGGCAATAGATATCGAGCGAATTATTGATAGGCTCGTGAACCTTCATGCTTCAATGTGGGAACAGGAGGAAGAATTAGGCCAAATTGGGTTTAGCTCGCTGATCGGGGGGGTTGGACCAGAGATTGGCAAGGAGCTTTTGAATAAAGACGCCCAAGCCCTTTTGCAACCTCTTAAACTTTCAAAACGTATAGCCAGTTGGGATAGAGGCGATCTAAGCCTACCATCTGAACATGCAATAAGCAGCGCGGGTAATCTAGGGCTGGAATTAATTCATTCGGCTGTAGCCCTGGAAAAGATAATTCAAAGAGGAGGTTGGCCCGGAATATTTGAGGATAGCCATCGACAGGCAGCGGCCGATCTTTTAGATGATCCAATGCCCATGCTTTATCCCTTGGTCCAACTACCGTCTACATTGATCCATGGCAATGCAGCGCCGCAATCCTGGTCTCTGGACCTACTCGACAATTGCCAGTTATCAAATTGGCGATCAGCAAGGATTGGTCCGTCAATTTATGATATTGTTTGCTTCATCGAAAATCTCAATCTAATTCAAAACAAGGAAGGTAAATACAGCCTTAGGCAGCATTGGCCGATATCTGAAGAGACAATTCTCGACAGTTACATATTGGCAATGGGCCGTCACCTAGGATCAATATACAGTCCGGTATTAACACGACAAGCTTTCCCAGCTGCTGTGAGTCTCTATGTTCTAATTGTAGAGATCCCAAAGTTGGCCAACTGGATCGAAAAGGGTGATGGCGATCAATTCAATTGGGCTTCTCTAAGCGTTAAAGATGATGACAGATTACAGGAAGCTGGATATTCTGAAATTGCTGCCCTTCGTCCCTTTTGGTCGAATGTATTCACCAAATTTTTGTCTGCCTATCGATCACTCTAAAGTGGGCGTTAATGCCCTAATAAATTTGCTTTCCGCTCTGGCTGTGTTTTTTAGGGTGGAGCCCAATGGCTGAAGTGCTGAATGCCCTGCTCATAGGGTTGACGCTAATCTTCATGATCATAGGAATGATCGGCATACTGGTTCCCATACTACCCGGGACGCTGCTGATCTGGCTGGCAGTACTCGCGTACGCAATCGTAGAAGGATTTCAGGCTATCGATGCTTATACATTTACTCTTATCACCCTCATTGCCTTGATAACAGGTACGGCCGATTTGTGGCTGTCGCTGCTTGGATCGAAAAAGGGCGGCGCCTCGTGGCAGGCTATGCTGGTTGGCCTCCTCGGCGGCATCATTGGCTTCTTCTTATTTGGATCCCTTTTACCCGTAGTCGGCAATCTCATTGGGGGCATCCTTGGCTATTCAATGGGTGTTTTAGTTGGACAATATCTGAAGTTGAGGGATTGGAAAATCGCGATAAAAGCAACGATTGGTGGCCTAGTAGGTTGGGGAATAGCAACTATTTTTCAGATCACCGGCGGCATATTTATGATAATTCTTTTTATCTGGCAGGTTCTATCTTATTAGCTTCTTATTGAATGCTTACCTAATTTTTTCTAGGATCCATTAGAATATTTGGCGCTGAACAACATGGAACAAAAACAGAAAGGAAAATAATCTCGTACCTGTAGGGAATAAGATGAATTTGGAGCTCATTCGTGATTTTGGAATAGTGGCGGTCGCATTCCTGGTATTATGCCTTCTGCTGGGGCTAACTTTAGCAGGCATAGCCCTGTTCAAACTCCGTAAGTTGGATGTGCCGCCGAATGCATCCTTTGTAGAAACCCTATTTTACACACCGCTGTTGGTGGTAGTCGCTGTTGATCTATTGGATTTAGCTTTTGACTTTCTCGCTGCCCCGATTAGCTGGACACTCCTGGACCGGTTAGGATTAAAGGCGCTGCGGGGGGTTTCAACTGTCGAAGCGCTCATCCCGGGGACACAATTGATACCATTGATGACATTGTGCTGGATAGGTGTGCGTCTATTAAGGCTTACCGGTAACCAAAGGCTGCAAATTGAAAGGTTGCGGCAAAGTACTTACCAATAAGTCGACGGTGTTCTCCAAATCCCTGATTTTTTATAATTGCCTTGCGAATCTGAATATTTCGATTTGGCATTGAGGGGGTTATCATCGCGGGAATTGTCATCGCGGGAATTGTCATTTCGAACGAAGAGAGAAATCCATAAAACCCTTAAATCCACATCGCTTCCTCCCCCCCATTCAGCTGGCTCAGGGCAGGCTCTTCGTTAAACTCGGGCCAGGCTCTTCACGGTCTCAGGAAAAGACAATGGGTCAAGATCCTCCCGAGGATTACAGGCAACCAACTTTCTCAGTGAATCCAGGAATTTTCAGCGATTAATCGATCTTGGGGAGTAAATCACAAAAATATTTCCGGGGCCAGATACTAGATAATCTCTCTCAATCCCCATCGAAACCTGCCGGAGGTGGAAACCCCAAAAAAGAGCTACGGGGATTCAGTGGCTGTCGCGGTAACTGTTGGTGTTACTGTAGAGGTAGCCGTAATCGTTACCGTGGAAGTTGGGGTTGGCGTCGAAATTAGGGTCGCAGTCGCGGAAGAAGTCGGGGTTGATGTTGGCACTGATGTTGGCGTCTTTGACGGCGCCATTGTTGGCGTCTCTGTCGGCGTTGGGATTGATGTACTCGTCGATGTCGCGGTTGGTAAAGGCTCTGGCGAATTTGTAGGTGATGGAGAAGCTGTCTCTGTTGGCGTAGCGGTAGCAGTTCCGGTTGCAGTCTCTGTAGGCGTTGGTGTCTCAGTCGATGTAGGTGTTGCGGAAGGTGATGGCGTTATTGAAGGTGTAATGGTGGCTAGTGGCGTGTCAGTTTCAGATGGAACCGGTGTAGCCACAAGAGTATTGGTTGGCTCTTGAGGTGTATTCGTAACGATGGTCGGCCTGGGTGTAAAAGTTGATTCTACCGCGCCTACTGTTGCCAGAGTGGTAATTGTTACAATAGGTGGAGGTAATGTCGGTATTTGACCAGGAGCCAATCTATATGCAATAAATCCTAAGAAGTAGCAAGGCAGTGTCAACGCGATAACGGCAACTAACAAGTAATATATCTGGCGCTTATTATTCATTCGACCTCAGACAACAAACGTCAAATAGTAAAACTAAAAATTTAGGAACTGACTTTATCATCGATATCGTATGCGCT
>BTQB01000119.1:0-7705 GCA_036985655.1 Anaerolineae bacterium
AAGGTTGTGAGGTGCATTATCTTGCGGTCGTGCGTTTTCCCATTGATCATCCGTGCTGTATCTTTCATTCGTTTTCCGTGGCCGGCGTCTCGGACCGACACCTTGTTGTTTTGGGTGGCGTTCCATGCGTTGGCGCCAGCGATGCTACTATTATATCTTGGGTATCGCCATCGGATTTCTCACGCTTTTGCTTTCGGGCCAACATATGCTTTATTTTTGCAGCCGTTACGGTGGTTGAAGCGTATACCTTTAACATTGTTTCTGCGCGCAGACACGATCGAAAACCACGAGATTAAAGGCCAGAGTAGCAGGTTGGCACAATTGGAAACTTGGTTGGAAAGCATAGCGATACATCGCGTGCGCCTTTATGGTGTTTCCGAAGTGTTGGCTGAGACGGTGGTCGCCCGCCATCGTTTAGCTAAGCCAATGTACAGCGGAATTTTGCGAAATGACATTGAACCCGTTCGATGTTCGTCTAGTACAGGCCATGTTGGGCCTGTTCGATTGGTGTGTGTGGGGATACTTGAAAGACGCAAGAACCAGGCGTTCATGCTGCAATGTGTGGCGTTGCTGGGGGCCAGCCCCAGCCAGCTAAGGCTCGATATCTATGGCGTTGGCACGGACCGCGATCGTCTCAAGCAACTGGCAAAAGACCTCGGCGTGGATAAGCTTGTACGTTTCAAGGGCTGGATGCCTGCCGAAGAAATCTGGGGGAGCGTTGATCTGCTGCTCATGCCTTCGCTACACGAAGGGGCGCCAAACGCCGTGCTGGAAACAATGGAGCGGGCAATACCCGTGTTGGTGAGCGATATTCCAGAGCACCGCGAGATTTTGTCTCCAGGTTCGCTGTTGCCCCTCGATGACACAAGCGCATGGGTGGACCAGTTGCGTGAAATTTTGGAGAGCCCCCGGAAATCCCTGCAGAGTCTACGCGAGGCGCAGGCGAGTTCGGCGGCGCGCCTGTGTTTTAACTGGGATGCACGCTTTACCAAAGCCGTTCTTTCATAAGCAATAGAAGGATAGTGTGTGAATATTCTTGTCGTATCCAATATCCCGCCTTTCGTGAAGGGTGGGGCTGAAACGCAGGCCCGTTTTCTTGCTGAACGTTTTGCGGAACGGGGGCATTATGTCGTGGTGCTGGGGAACAACGTCCAAAGCGACAAAATAGGATACCGTGGCAAGGAGATTCGCACCCAAAACATTCCGGCGCTGGGCTGGGCGAAGAGTCTCAGAGCGATTAGCTATGTCGTCTCGCTGTCTGTCTATATTCTTTGGCACAGGCGAAGATTTGATGTGATCTATTGCCGGTTTGTTAGAGAAGCTGCGTTGACCATTAGTATGTTGAAGTCTTTGATACCATTATCAATTCGATTGGTGTCTTGTACCGCATGTGCCGGTGATATGGGGGACGCCGCCTATGTCAGGAGGCTGCCTTTCAGCAAGTGTATTATCTCAATTCTGAATCGTCATTGCGATGTGATAAACAATATATCTCCTGCTACCGCGGAAGAGTTTATTGTCCTGGGAATATCGCGCGATCGATTGCGATACATACCCAATGGTATACAAGTCGCTAATTCATGCATAAAAAAAGCGCAAAATCCCACCAGAGCATTTGTTTATTTAGGACGGCTAACGAGGCAAAAGGGGTTGCTGTATTTGCTAAAGGCATTCAATCGAGTGAAGAGAGCTGGGTACCGGTGCAGTTTGCACATTATTGGCGATGGCCCAGATCGGAACTTTCTGGAAGACGTGGTTCGGGAGTTGGAGCTTGTGGATTATGTTACGTTTCATGGGCATATCGATAACGATCAGATCGCGGGCGCTCTGGGCCGTTACGACATTATGGTTATGCCTTCGCTTTATGAAGGATTTTGTACGGCGGTTATTGAGGCGATGAACGTTGGTTTACCGGTAATCGTTACCCGAAGTGGTGGCCCAGAATATTTTGTTGATGATGTAATAGGGAGGGTTTGTGATTCTGGCAGCGTGAATAAACTCGCTGAAAGTATGATCGAATTATTGATGAAGGATGATGAGGAGTTGTTGGGCATGGGGCGGGCAGCGCATGAGCGGGTAAGGAAGAAGTTTGATATTGAGCGGGTGGCGGATGAGTATATTGAACTATTTCGGTTGTTGCTAAACAGGGGCTGATCAGTTTATTTCGGTTGTATCATGCCGTTATTGTAAACGGTCTAATTTGAACTAACTCACGTTGCAGGAGGTTCCGCCTCTCGTTCCGGCCTGCAATCAGTCCATATAAAAACCAGGTTGTTTGACCCCCCAAAATCCAACCCTCCATGGGCAAATCTGCTGCACTACGATCTTCTGCTCTCGAAGAATCGGAAATATTTCATGCTCGCTCCATGTGTCGTCCCATGTATTTACCCAGGCATCGTAATTATTGATATAGCGATAATCTCGATCTGGATGCTGGCAAGTACCGACAACAAAGTTGATCAACTTTCCTGCAAGGGGAAGCCTTGTTAACAAATACCAGGTATCAGAGGAAATTACTCTCATGAGGAATACCGCCATTCCATGGGGCAGGTTCCTAAGGGCGTGCCGACCAAGCCAGAAAAACCTCTTATGCAACACCTCAAGAAATGGCCGGAACCACACTGTGTCATGACGGCCTTTCTCACAGGCCTCTGACGGGATTACACTTGAAGCGTACACCCAAATATTCAAATGCCCTCCATCCCTTAGAACCGAACATGCATTCTTTATGGCGCCCAACGTGTCGCCAGTATGCATCAAAACACCTAGGGAAAAGACATAATCGAATGTCTGTTCACGAAATGGTAGTTCGAAGACGTTTCCTTGCACCAACAGGATTTTCTTTTTGTAGTCCGGGTAACGTTCCAAGATAATCTGTCTGAAAATATCTACGCCACGGGTTAGATCCATGGAAACGACTTTCTTCGGCGAATACTCCTTCAACAGGCGTATTGTGTATTGGCCAACGCCACAACCGATATCCAGGGCAATACGCCCCGTTGCATGGCGAAAAGCTGCCCCTCCATGCCCATTCGAGTCAAAGAGATCGTTTATGCGATATGCAGGGTCGGCTTCATCTATCATTCGATAGTTCAACCCCCTTCCGGCGTCAATAATTGTCCACTTGTAATCCCATGTCGGGTTGTAATTGGAGTTGTTGGCAAGCCGTGGTATACCATTTCGTATTTCGTAGGCGTTGCCTGTTCCCACGCTACGTAACTCCCCTTCAACAATATCGGCATCATCATCCTTCTGAGTGATTGACGATATCTCCAACGCTTCCCCAGTTACTGGACATGAGAGAAGTTCTACATCTTCTGCGTACATGTCGACACCCTTTACCTCTTAATTAATTCTGTTGTTGCAATAATATTGATCTAATATGGTGGTAATAAGCTATAGAACGTTTTGGTAGTCAAGGTACTAATTTCGCTGAATAGTCTTCCAGTGGCTAAGGTCTATCCGTAGTATTTGTTCAAGCAAGGTGATGTCCTCGGCTAGCTCCTGGAGTATTGTCTCCTGGAGTTGAGGGGTGATGGGCTGCCGACTAGTGCGGCGTGAGTTGAGTTGGTCGCCAAAGCTCGCCAAGGTCCTGGAAAGACCAAACCGCCTGATTCCAGTCACGTTTTTCAGCCATTTGGTGATGGATATGGCGAATTGAGGTGGGCGATGTATAAGATGAGCAATGCTTCGTGACAGGACGTCTTTGTTTTCATTGATTTTCGGGAAATTGGTTCTTCCGTCGTCTTCGAGCCCTAGGAACGCAAGTATTTCTTTATAGATCTTGCGGGTATCGTTTGCGAAGGCCTCAAAGAAGATGATCTTAACTTGGTTGCGTGGAGCCAGACTTAATAGACGCTGAAGTTGTGCACCAAACTTTACGACCTCGCGATACTGTAGAAATCGTGGTTCGCGGCACAGCGGCGGAAGGTGCCGCTGTCGTTGCCGAAGATCTTGTAGTTGCCATGCCTTTTCGAAATCCTCTACATCTTCATCAAGGTTATTCAGCAATTGTGAATGCAGTGACTGGACGACGTCGAGAGGGTTTCTCAGCATTACGATAAGTTTGCTGTGGGGATTAAACTGAAGAATACGTTCAACGGCATTCTCTGAATACAGGTACACCACTGAGCCTTCGCCGATCGCTTTGCTGCTAGCTGTGCAATGCCCAAACTCTTTGTCAAGGTACTCATCCTCTGAAAAAGAGTTACAGTATTTTGGAAAGTCCGTGCAAAAGTAGTTCGGTTCCTTTGAGTCCGAAAAGCAGATGTCAGGATGGCTGGATAGATATTGGCTTAATGCGGTAGTGCCACATTTGGGGGCGCCAATGATAAAGAAATTTGGCCCTTTCATACTTGCCTTCGCAATAGCGAGAGAATAGATGGATCTATACTTAGTTGGCGGCGTACATAGAACAGCATCCACACGTTCCAAAATACAAGCGCGCTAGCTGTGGCTATCGCGGCGCCTGGCATGCCAAATTCTGGAATAAGGAGCCCGTTTAGAAATAAGTTTAACACGACTGTAAACCCTAGGATGCGAGCTGCTTCTCGTTGATGGCCAGTCATAGTCATCATGAATCCCACGGACCCAGCTAGAGCATTCACAAGCTGCCCAACAGCCAAAATCAGCAATGCAGAATAGCCCGCTGTGAAGGCGGTGCCGAATAATCCTAAAACCCATTCACCAGCTATAAATAGAATGAGGCTCACCGGCACAGCAACTAAGAGAACGGCCATAGCGCTTAGGGTCACCAGCCGCTGTAGTTTCTGCTTGTGCTTACGGGCATGTAGATCGGCAATTAAGGGGGCGACGATAATATTAACCACTACAAGTCCAAAGGCTACAAGGCCACCAAGCCTAGCTGCGGCTGAGTAAATTCCTGCATCGAACGTTCCTCGCAAAAACCCTAGCATTACGATGTCCGTTTGACTTAAGAGCACTTGGGAGCCTGCCAGCAACATCAATGGGAAAGCGGTCCTGTACCATTCAACTTTAGCGCAGCGCGATATTTCAAGTTTACCAAGAGGCTGAAACATTTTCCTTACGTACAGGAAGAGGAGAATAACCAAAAGCACTACCGAGAAAAGGTTAGCCTTCAAAGCAGTGGCGGCTTGAGGATCCTTGCCTGTGTACGTCATCCAAATAATCAATACTGCGATCAGCAGGAGCGGGTGTAACAGAACTTCCGGTGCCAAGGCAGCTACTGGCTTCTTTAGGCCACGTAGAAGAGCGGCGTATAAACGGAGCCGAACAACTATCGGCAGTAGCAAGCACGCCACCCAGAATGTTACGCGCAAGGATAATACAAGTGTGTCCTCTAACCACCATACGACGCCAGCTAAGACAAGTGCTAATAATATAGACGCGTATAATGTGAACCGCCGACTGTATACAAAAAAGCCGGCAGCAAGGGAGTCTTCGCCACGGGCCTTGTAGGCCGCAATAAAGCGTACCGCAGCGGTATCCATTCCGAGAAGTGAGGGGAGCGCGAGGAGCATTACCCAGGTCAGCGCATAAACATAGTAGCCGTATTGTTCCGCGCCGAGGATCCTGGCTAACAACACCGCAACTCCAAAAGCCAGTGCCACACCCGTCAGGTTAACGACAAAGGCACTGCCCGCACCCCGGGCGAATATGGCTGCTATGCTGTCGCCGCGCAATCGTTGAAGCACCTGGCTTATCTTCATAGACCTTAAAAAAATATTTGGCGCAGTTCACTGCTTCCCGTATCAGAGAAACAAGGAATATGCCTTTTAAAACTATAGCAGCCTGATAGAAAGTCGCCCAGGAAACGTCTTTTGTGAGCCATTCGCGCCCTTACATTTACTTGGTTAAGAGATATTGTTTATGTACTCGACGAGCTTCTCAAATATTGGCGTCCTTGTGTTTTATTTTTCCATTATTTTCTATAGTTAAGCCTAAAATGTGCTTCGCCTTTCGATCGCTACCAAAGAGTCAATTTAATGACTATGCATCAAAAAGATTTCGCAGGAAACTTCAATGGACAATGGCCTGACAAACCGCGCAGCCCCAATCGAAGTGAAGGCGTTTCGCATAGGGTTCCTGACGGCGTTTTATAGCCGAAAGCTCTTCATCAATATCTTTTCCGAAGATTATAGAAAATAATCTGCGCTCCCAAACATCGATTCTGTTCGGATCTAATAGGTGTTCGGCAGGAAGTATTTCACGATGCTCAGGGATATCGCTGGCCAAAACCGGAACCTGGCAGGCGAGAGCCTCGAGTACGGCATTGGACATCCCTTCATGCAAAGACGGGAAAAGCAGCAGATCTATATCGCACCAGAGCGCGGATGGCGAGTTGATCCATCCCGTAAAGCTGACGCGGCCAGAAACGTTCAGGGCAGTCGCCAGACGCTTGAGTCTATCGGCGTCCGGCCCCGTACCATAAAGAAACAGATGCGCATGATGGGAAGGAATCGATGTCATGCAACGAATCAGGAGATCGTTATTTTTCCGCGGCTCAAGAATGCCAACGCTCGCTAGTCGGGTGGGGCGTGACAGGGGTCTCCCTCTTGTATTAGTACTGAACACTCGCTGAACGTCGTTTCGCAACACCTTTGCCAAAATTGGTCGGAAATAGCGGTGCCTTCTTACAATTGTGGATGTCAGCGTATCGGAGACTCCATACATGCGAACGCCAGAGATCGCGATGCCCTCGAAAAACTTGTCAATCGCCACAATCCACCAGGGGTGATTCTTGATGCGGTGATTTTTTATGGTATCTGATCGCAGGAATAAAGTGAGGGGTATTCTTTTCAGAAAACATGCAAGCTGCAGGAGTAAAGAGTAGGTCGGTCCAAAGGCGAAGGCATGAGTAATGTTGTAACGCACTGCGATAAATAGCAACTGCCAAGGGGCAATGATATGGAACACAAACCAGAAAAGCAGGGTGTCAGTCTTATCGGATGGCCAGGGAAACCGATGGAAATGGCATCTTGGGTGTGTGATGGGAAATGGAGCCACGGAAATATAATGAACGTCGTGCCCATTCTTTAATAAAGCTTCAATTGCACGAAAAAGCCTTTTACAGAAACCGCCCGGTTTGGGGCGGTAATAGCAGGTTAAGACCGTAAACACCTAGTATGATCCTTCCAAAACAGGTATACATATATGCTCCACAATCTGTATCCATGATCCCTATGACCTAAACGATGTTCATCCAACATCGCCAACACGACTGATTTGTTAAAAGGCTGATCGGCTTGTTTTGAAATGAGTTCTCTAATTTCGTCGCCTAGCTGTGCGCGGAACCATTGATGTATTGGTACGCCAAAACCCTGTTTTCGGCGGTTCCATATTAACGGTGGGACAAGGTCTCTAAACACCTCCCGTAGCAGACGTTTTCCTAAAAAACGTCTCCGGTGCCATATGCGAGGCATGGAGAAGGCGAATTCCACTACCTCCCTGTCCAGGAATGGTGCGCGGGCTTCCAGCGAGAATGCCATGGTTGCCCTGTCTACCTTGGTAAGTATGTCCTGGGGCAAATAGAAAACAGCATCAGCTGCCATCATTTCCAGCACCGAATCTGTTCGCGCCTCAGCCGGAATAGACCGTGCCGTGGCGGACAAAATTTTCATAACGCTCCAGCACCTCCAGGGCCATGCCCAATCGAACCGTTTTTACCACCGCGCTCCCTTCACTCAGATCAGCCCGGAGGCCGACATTCAGCTTGTCGATCACA
>BTQB01000120.1:0-7557 GCA_036985655.1 Anaerolineae bacterium
CGCCATGAAGCCAGCAGCGACGAGAGTCGGTATGCTGGTTCAAGAGTGAAGTCGAACGCCCCCATGCCCTGGCGATAAGCTGGCTAACCGGAAATCCCTCCTGGGCATAGGCTATAGGACCGGCCAATAAGCGCGTCAAATCCATCGTCCCAAATCGCTCGATGGCCATCTGCCAACCGCGCAGACTGCCCGGGACAGTGACTGATAAGGCTCCCCGTTCGGGCATTAGCTCGTGGCCCTGGCCGCGGATCCATTGGGCAGTAAGCTCAACGGGGGCCGGTCCGCTGGCGTTAATGCCATACAGTTTCATATCAGGCTGCCACCAAATGAGGGCGAAGGCGTCACCACCTATGCCCGTGGAGCAAGGCTCAACAACACAAAGGGTGGCTGCAGTGGCGATGGCGGCATCTATGGCGTTGCCCCCCGCCTTCAATATATCCAGGCCAGCCTGGGCAGCGAGGGGTTGGCTTGCGGCCACCATGCCGTGGCAGGCGAATGTATTGGAACGGCGGCTGGGAAAGTTGAACTGATCGTATTTCATGGTTTTAACCTTGTATCTAACTATTAAACCCCTGAAAAATGCTCTCGCAAGACGCCAAGCCGCAAAAAGTTAATCTAGAGGAAAACATATGACTTTGACATTATCTGAATTTTTCCGGGGAACCTCTGTTCTTAATGATAACAAATTCTGGATATCGATGATGTCTTGTTCGCAAAGAGGATTATGTAAATGATTTCTACTTGACATCGAACACATGTTCGTGTTATACTATCGAACAAATGAGCGGATCCGGGTACTGACCTCTACATGTGACCCAGGCGCGGATCCGGCCCGAGAAGACTCGGGCATGGGAGAAATGGCATGAGTGGTGCTGAAAATCTATCTGAGCGACAACGTAATATTCTAGGCTATATCTGGGAGTATATACGTCAAGTTGGACGGCCGCCTACTATCCGAGAGATCGGACAAGCAGTAACCATTAGTTCCACGTCTGTGGTTAATTACAATTTAACCAAGCTTACGGAGAAAGGGTATCTCGACAGGGATTCGGAAGTTTCGCGGGGCATACGTCTGACAGAAAAGGGTCTGTCCCTCTTTGAAGCAGTCTCGGACGCCCTGGACAATTTCTTTCGCATCCCTCTGGTTGGCGATATTGTCGCCAGCGAGCCGGTTGAGGTTGGTCATGATAACTTCGGCATTTACGGCTCTGATGAGGCGATTGAGTTAAGCCGCAATATGTTGGGCCAGAAAAATGGCGACGATTTATTTGCCCTAAGGGTTAGGGGAGATTCGATGATCGATGCCATGGTAAATGACGGCGATATCGTTATCATGCGGCAGCAGCAAACAGCTCGTGACGGTGATATGGTCGCCGTATGGTTGACCCCCAGCGATACGACAACCCTGAAATATTTTTATAATGAAGGAGACCGCGTCCGCCTACAACCCGCCAATCCAACCATGGATCCTATCTATGTGAACCCAGCTGAAGTAGAGGTACAAGGCAAAGTAATGATGGTGCTAAGATATACATCCTAGCGCCAATTCTCAAACAGAAATAGGGGTCGATAAGAGACCGGCCCCTCTTTTTTTTGACCAAGAAATAGCACAAATGTTCGTCTGGACGCGGACGTGTACAACTAAGAGGAAGAATAAATGGTGATGGAACGGCTTCATACAGATGGCCATATTGGCCAACAAGTGGTAGGAGGCGTTCACAAATTAAACACGAAAAGGGGAGAATTATCGGCTCGCAATGGGGTGAAAAAGTCCGAGCAGATGACGAATTCTTTTTTAGGTGTAAACAAGACCGGATATACCAAGCCGTGGTGGGAAACGATAGCAGAGCAATTTCGCCTTAATCGAATTCAACTCGGTGGGTGGAATAGGAAGCAGCCAGTTGTAGATCTTTTGGATCTTTTGGCCGAAAACCTTGAATTGGGCCCGTTAACGGCCGTTCTAGGTAAAGATGGGGACGGCCGGTCGATTCAGATCAATTTTTCAAATCAAGGTGTTCATAATGTTTTAGTAGCTGGTGACCAGGGAAGCGGCAAGAGCAACCTGATCCGTTCGCTGTTACTTGGACTGGCCATAAATAATGATCAGAGACATCTTCAAATGTTGATTGTTGAGCCGAGAGCCGGCCACGCCAGGTGGGGGGCCCATGGCAATGGCTACCAATTACTCGGTTCTTTACCACATGCATTAGCCCCCATCGCCACTTCCAGGAGGGATGTTCGAGCCGCGATCTCCTTGCTCGAGAAGGAAGTAGATTTCAGAAAAGAAAATAGCCTGGATCGCCCCCTAATATTTTTAGTTCTTGATGATTTTGATCGATTGCTTGGCGAAATTGATCCAGCGTTAAAGTACAAACTCATTCGTTTACTTCAAGAAAGCTCTGGTATAGGAATACGGGTTATCCTTGCCTTGAGAGGACACCCGGGCCCGGAATTTCTTCCAATAGTCCGTAGCAATTTTCCGGTTCGTTTGATCGGGCGGATAAGGAACAAGGGCCTTCTGAGACAGCTAACCGGGCCGGATCAACTCCAGATCAATGAGCTGGAATCCGCCTTGCCGACCTCTGGCGCCGGCCGTTTTGTGGCTATCGGCCACGATCGCACTGTTCCATTCAACGCTGCTTACATCGACGACTACGACACATACACCGTGGCGACGACGTTAATTCGTCAAAAGCGGCCGACAATCATTGCCTGGCCGGCAGGGGGTAATATCAATGAAGCTCAAGAACCTGAAGATCTCGCCCTCGAGATAGAGACCTGCGATAGTGCCCATAACCTCCTGAATCATGATACGCCACCAAGCCAGGACGCCCCTAATCTCCCTGACTGGGAATACGCTTCGAGGGAGATGCTGGAGATCTTCTCGCCAGCTGATGAAGATAGTTTCGAATAGGGGGAATGCGTTCAAATGCAATCTTTTGAATGGCACAACAATCACTATTTTTGCACATTTTGCTTGTCATTCCCCCACATTCGTGAGGGCAGGCTCCGCCCCCATCTTCATGAGGATAAACTACGGCGGGAATCCACGCTGGCTGGGAAGATGGATACCTGCCTTCGCAGGTATGACAACTTCTCTCGTGGCAGGTTTTCTGTAAACATAGTGAATAACCTTTATCGGAAAAAGGTATACATAACCTTATCTGTTTGAAAAATAGGAGCGAGCCATGAAGATCGGCATGTTATGGTTGGATGATGATAAACGACGCTCTCTCGAAGAAAAGGTGAGCCGGGCGGCCGAGTTCTACGAGAATAAATATGGCCAGATTCCAAATAGGTGTTATGTAAATACAAATATGCTGGCTGAGGAGAAAGAGGTTGGCCACCTTTGGGTAAAGCCAGCGGTCAATGTCCTACCCCACCATTTTTGGATAGGTATACAAGGGCCGGAAGCAGCCGCCGGCGATCCGGAGCTAAGAGATCAGCTCCCATTCTGAAATCGAGCATTTCATTGATTTCAAATACAACCAATATTCCATCTGGAGCCAATTCTCCCAGATATCCCCTTATCTAAGAGGCCGCCAACTCGCAGCCAGAAACGAGTGGTATTCTTCCCGATCTTCCTGGCTATCATTATTATGAGAAATGGTCTCATACTCGAGGTATAGAGGTGGTAGTAAGGTATAGTTGGCCGCAATGAAGGCTAAGAATATATTACCAGCGGCAGTGGGCTTTCTTGTTGGCGCTTTGATCCTGACCTGGTGGCTGTCGCCGAGATTAGCGGCCTGGTTTCCAGAAGAGGGGCTCGTGTCCAGTACAGGCACTATTGGCATGACCTTTACCAAGCCGGTCACTTCGGATGAGGTGGCTTCCAACCTGTTGATTGAACCCGCTGTAAAGGGTGAATTTTGGAAGGAGAACAATACCGTCTGGTTTAGGCCCCAAAAGGGCTTTAATTACGATCAGGTTTATACAGTAACATTGACCAGTGGGTTAAAATCAGCCAACGGGCTTCCATCGCTGTTTCCATATGAAAAGAGCTTTCAGGTGAGTAAGCCAAGGCTGATCTTTTTACTAGAAGATGATGGGGTGGTTAATGTTTGGCAGCAATCGACCAGCGAGACGCCACAGCAGGTCACCATGGAATCTGAGGGCGTCTGGGATTACAGCCTCCTTTCGGACGGTAAGGGCATTCTCGTGTCCAGCATCGATAAGAACGGCACTGATGACCTGGTTCAAATCGGCTTTGATGGTCAGCGAGAAATATTATTGGAATGTCGCGATGTGCGCTGCCGGGCGGGTCGACAACAGCCAGGAGGCCAGTTAATCGCCTATGAGCGGCAGTCTATCGATGAATCGGCAAAGGGAAGCGAGGTTTGGCTGTTGGATGCCTTAACAGGGTCAGAACAGCCAGCTTACAGCCGTGAGCTGGCGGCCGAGATGGGATTAGAAGGCCTGGAAAGCCGATTCCCGAGATGGTCGCGTGATGGCAAATACCTGGCCTATTACAAGCCGGATGCCCGGTTGATTATAATAGAGCCGATTTTTGGCGGCCGCCCGATTCTCATTCCAGCCAATTTACAGATGTTAGGGGAATGGTCGCCTGAAAGAAATCAAATCGCCTTCATTGAACAGGTATTTGACGTTAATGATCTGCCTGTTCTTCAGGATGAAGAGGGTGAAGATGAAGCGTATAAACAGCCTGTTTTATTCAACCACTTAATAGTCGCCGATGTAGACACAGGAGAAGTTGTCGATCTGAGCGAAGGTGAGCGCATTAACGATGGGCTGCCAGTCTGGCATCCAAATGGCGAATCTTTGGCTGTCCCTAGAGAAAATAGCGGCAGCGGCCGGCAAATATGGGTCGTTGAGCCCGAAGGCAAAAAATGGCTTAAACTTACAGACGATCCTTTTTTCCATCACTCAGGCCTGTCATGGTCCCCAGACGGAAACAAACTGGCCCTGATGCTTGTGCCGGTCGAAGCAACCAATCTCCCCGCACAAGTCCAGGCGCTCGATCTCGAGAGTGGAGAGATGACCTTGATCTCTGAGAGGGGATTTTTGCCTGGGTGGCTGCCTTAGAAAACGAATAAGCGAGAATGCCCAATGATAGCTTAGAGAAGACTTTAATATTTGGCCGCTTGGCTCTAATTGGATAGCATTTTGCCTTAATGAGGTTTTACCTACGCCTGCCAGCACGAAAGTTTGAGTTATTTGGTCCACTCCATTTTGGGAGGTGGAGGGTCAGCCAACTAATAGCAGTTATGACATTTTCATTCCTGGTATTATCCGCTTGCCAGGAGGAAACGGCTGAGCCAACGCCTATCACCATTGTGATTACCGGGGAATCCGGAGAGGAAGTGATAGTGACTCGCGTGGTGCAGCAGACGGTGGAAGTGGTGACGACACCGGTTATTGAAGAGGTCTCAATACCAGTTGAGCTTGATATACCGATGATTGGGTCAATTGGCCTTCTTGATCCCCATGCCACGGATGACGACAATGCCCTTGAGTTGCTCGAAAACCTCTTGGTTGGTCTTACTCGTTTTGATCATGTGAAGACGGCCGTTGAACCAGAATTGGCTGTTGAATGGGAGGTGAGTGATGACGGTCTTGTCTGGACGTTCCGGCTTCGGGATGATATTTATTGGGTTGAAAATGTAAGCGGCGGTCCCGGTGTATTTGCTCTTAGAGAGGATGCCTACCAACCCGTACGACCAGTCGATGCTTATGATGTTGTATATTCTGTTCAAAGAGCATGTGATCCGCGAACCGTAGCTCCCGATGTTTTTGTGTTGTTCACAATTGAAGGGTGTGAGGAGCTGTTCAAGAAGTCTGATATCACAGATGCAGATCTTGAAGCCGTTTCTGTCAGGGCAATCGATAATTTCACAGTTGAATTTACGCTGACGGAGCCATTCAGTCACTTCCTAACCCTAACATCAACGCCAATTATGCGTCCTGTGCCTGTCGATCGCATCGAGGAAATGGGTGATGAGTGGACCTTGATGGATAACTTCTTAACCAGTGGGCCGTTCCTGATCAGCCCGGAATCTGTTAGTGATGTCTTGACTGTGCTTGAACGAAATCCTTATTGGCCGATTCCTTTTAGCGGTAATGTGGATCAAGTGAACATCATTCAGCTCGATGATGAGACCAGCGCCTTCCAGATGTGGGAAGATAGATTACTAGACATCAGTCCAGTACCACCCCCGGACCAGGATGGCATTCTCAACCAATATAAAGCTAAGAGTGTTCTTGTACCTGAGCAGGCCGTTTTCTATCTCGCCTATAATTTTGAAAGCGCTGCATTTTCTTTACCAGAAGTTCGGCAGGCCTTTGGTATGGCTATTAATCGCGATCGCCTTGTGAGAGAAGTTCACAACGACCGGGGATTACCCATGCGCCATCTTGGACCACCCGGAACAGTGGGCGCCCCTCCAATTGATCAGGTTGGCTCCGGCTACAGCCCTGACCGGGCACGCCAGCTTATGGACTCCAGCCCCTTCGGTGACTGCAGACTGATGCCTGAGATTACTTATCTTGTAAGCTCATCGGATCAGGCTTTGCAGCAGGCAGAACTTCTTCGTGAAATGTGGGTAGATGAGCTGGACTGCAAAGAGGATCAGATAAAGATTGAACAGGTCCAATTTGGGACTCTGCTGGCTAACACGAGACCGGATGCCGGTTCTATCAGGCCTGATATCTGGGATCTAGGCTGGGCAGCCTTTTTTCCAGATGAAGCTAACTGGCTGGGCCAGGTAACCCACTGTGAACAAAGTGAGAACCGGCAAAATCGACCTTGCAGCCAAGTCGATGAGCTCATCGCCGCGGCCGATATAACCACCGATCTCGACGATCGCTGGGAGCTCTACAGGCAGGCTGAGAGAGGTTTCTTCGGTGAAGGCGGTCTCGAGCCCCTGACCCCACTGTACGTACGAGGAAAATACTACGTTACCCAGAGTTGGCTACAATATACGCCAGCCATCTTCGGGGGCGAGCAATTTGATACCTATGTTCTGGATCCCGAACAAAAAAAATTAGAACAGCTTCGTTGACCATCGAAAAAGAAAGAGACAGATTGATCGAAAATATTCATAAACGGCTGCTGTTTGTGGAAGAGGTTCTTAACCAGCCATTGTCCGAGCGGCAGCTTGAGCAATTCAACCTCTACGTAAATTTGCTGCTTGACTACAACAAACGGATTAATTTAACGGCTATAACCGATCCAAATGAAGTCATAGTACGCCATTTCGAAGATTCGTTGACCTGCTTAAAGGTCACTGGGGATCTAAATGGCGTTCGATTAATTGATGTTGGTTCAGGCGCAGGATTTCCAGGCGTTCCCCTGAAGATAGCCTGTCCAGAGTTAGACCTTACCTTGGTGGATAGTGTCACCAAGAAAATAGAGTTTTTGAGAAGCCTGGCCACACTGCTAGAGCTGACCAATATTGACATAATCAATCGAAGAGTTGAACAATTAGGCCAGGATCCAGACCATCGATGCCAATACGATTGGGCCGTAGCCAGGGGGGTTGCATCATTACCAATAGTGGCTGAATATCTCCTGCCGTTGGTGAAAAATAAAGGCAAAAT
>BTQB01000121.1:0-7535 GCA_036985655.1 Anaerolineae bacterium
TGGGGAGATGGCGCTGCCTCTTAATCAAAGGAGGAACCTGGTCTCGGCCCCAGTTTCAGTCGTCTATGGATGTTCCCACGCCTGCACATTTTGCATTATTCCCCATAGGCGAGGGATCGAGCGTACCAGACCGGTGGGAACGATTGTCTCAGAGGTCCGTTCTCTCGTGCGAGAGGGCGTCAAGGAAGTTGTCTTGCTAGGACAAATTGTCGATCGCTATGGCAAGGATATTCCGGACGGCCCAGATTTAGCGGATCTTCTGGAAAAAGTGCATGAGGTCGAAGGAATACAACGAATACGATTCTTGACCAGCCACCCCAACTACATGACCGACCGAATTTTGCTGGCAGTGGCCAAACTGCCCAAGGTGATGCCGCAAATAGAAGTTCCAATTCAAGCGGGTGATGATGACGTCCTGAGAGCGATGAATCGTGGTTACACCGCTAATCAATATCGCGAATTAGTAAAGAGGATTCGACATCTGGTTCCCGAAGCCGCAATTCATAACGATGTAATAGTTGGCTTTCCGGGGGAATCGAAGGAGCAATTCCAAAAAACGCTTGAAATTATCGCCGAGTTGGAATTAGACAAGGTTCATATAGCCCGGTACAGCCCTCGACCGGGCACAGTTAGTGCTCGTCGAATGGATGACGATGTACCTGATCCAGAAAAGCGACGCAGGTTCCATGCTTTAGAAGAGCTTCAAAAGGGGATATCCGAAAGAAAAAATGCCCGGTGGTTGGGTAAAGAAGTAGAGGTTTTGGTAGAGGATAAGCATAAAGGCCGTTGGCGCGGCCGATCACCTCAAGGAAAATTGGTGTTTTTTGACGATCCGCGGGAGTTAAGGGGTGAAGTAGTAAATGTTCAAATTACTTACACTGGACCCTGGAGTATGTCTGGGATAGCAGCAGACGGACGGGCCATCAAGCTGGTCTCAGAATCGATTAATATACCAATAATCTAAGCGCTCAAGACCTTAGAACTTTAGGTAATTCAAGAATAAAAGTGCTGCCCTGGCCATCCTCGCTTTGCAGCCGGATTTCACCACCATGAATCATTGCAATCTCCTGGGCAATTGACAGCCCAAGGCCGCTGCCCTCAATCTTATGGTTTCGTCCTCGGAAGAATCGATCAAAAATATAGGGCTGTTCCTCTTCAGGAATGCCGGGGCCATTGTCGGATACGGTGATATAGGCTGCCGACTCATCTTCTGAAAGCCTAATCGCAACTTCGCTCCTAGCATTGGAGTATTTCACCGCATTAACCAGTATATTGCTAACAGCCCTTTCTATGGCGGAAGGATCGTGGGAAAGCATTAGGGGCTCGGCCGGAAGATGAACTTCGAGCTCTTGATTCTTTTCCTCGCTCAAGGGGAGATTGGCCTGGACCGCTCTTTCGATTGGCTGGCGTAAATCTGAAAGAACAAAGTCTGTTCCGCTCAACCGGCTTTCTAACCGGCTTAAATTCAGCAGATCTGATGTTAATTGATCCAGCTGGGCTATCTGGGCCCCACTTTCAGCGATAAACGTAGCCTTCGGTTCGTCCTCTGAGTTAACCTGGTCCGACAGCAGTTGATTAAAGGTTTTTAGGGCTGTCAAGGGCGTTCTTAACTCATGACTGGCATCAGCAATGAATCTTCTTAAAGCAGATCTATCAGCCTCGAGAGATTCAATAGTCTCACTTAAGCGATCAGCCATGATATTGAACTGTTCAGCAAATTGGTCAAATTCCTTAAGATGACTCGCGGGGGCTCGCGCGTTGTACTTGCCCGCGGCCATCTGGGCAGATGCCTCGCCTAATGTCTGCAGCGGACGGGTCAACTGCCGGGCTGACAATAATGCTGCTAGGGCGGCAACTATCAAAGCTACAATCCCACCAACTAGCAGGGCTTTTTGAATGCTGTCCCTAATGATAGAACCGAAGGCAGGACCTTCTGAAAGCTCAGCGAAAGCCACTACCTGGTTATCTACTTGGAGAGGCAGGCGAAGCGACGTTGAGGAAAGATCGGTTATTGGCTCCGGCCGTGTAAAGCTGACCACAGGAGATATTGCCTGCTGAGATTGGCCTCCACGAGGAGGAGCGAAAGGGTCGACAAATCGAGGATCATCAGTGAACGGAAAGTCATATCCTTGGAGCTTACCACGGTCATCGAGGAAAAACTGAAAACGAAAATTTTGGTCGGTAGGAATCAGATCGTCAAAGGATCCGGAATCAACTAGAAGACGGCCGCTGGCATCGACAACCTTAATGCGGACCTGATTGGCCAGAAGACCTAGGCTGGCGATTTGGTGCAAATCAGCTTGCTTTCCAAAGCGCAAGACTGTTTCCAATGGTTCAACCAAATTATCGCCTCGCTCGCGCAAAAACTCTTCTTCCTGGCGGACAAAGTAGCTGTTTACCAACATCAGGGTAACAGCACCAACTGCCAGGATGGAAATTAAGCTAACCGCTAATCCACTTATTAATAGATGCCAGCGAACCGAACGTCGCATTTTTATTACCCGTCAGACAAGAGCCAGGTTAATCTTTATGTTAACTGTTTTGCTCGTCTTCAAATCGTTCAAATTCCCTCTGAAAGGACAGGCTACCAATATAAACACCAAGGTGAGCCTGATTTTCTAACTCGGGATGTTCACCAAGAGTGGCGTTGAGCTCTAACGATTCACCCTGTCGTTCAACCGTGATTGAAATCTCATCTCCTGGCTCCATACTGGTGATTGCCTCGATTATTTCTTGGCTGTTCTCGACTTCCTGGCCGCTAATGGCTTTTATGATATCGCCAGCTTTCAATCCAGCTTTTTCAGCCGGGCTGTCGGGGATGACCTCCAAAATCACTGTCGATGAATTGAAATCAAACTCTTCAGGAAACTCATCGAAGTGTCTTGGAAAGTCGGGTACCCTTGATTCAAAATCCCTGGGCATTTCTGGGAAAAAGGGCAAATCCTCATCCAAATTAAAATCGAAACCAAAGTTCGACTCTGGATGACTTGATGCCTCAACACCCAGATAAGGACCAGAGCTAGCGAGGGTAACAGATACAGTCTCAGGAGTTTCGCAGTTCAAGACGGAAAGATCGACTGTATCGCCGACCTCGTGTTCGTTGATGGCCGATCTCAATTCCTGGATATTGTTCACCTGAAGGCCATCGACTTCGAGTATGATGCTCCCTCTCCGAATACCAGCTTTTGCTGCTGGGCTATCAGGATCAACTCCAGTTACCAGCACGCCTTTCTGGCTTATGTCCAAGTCATCTTCTTCTACCAGAAGATCATCTTGCTGAATCTCTTCTGATTGAAAGGAAAATGGCTGCCAAGGTTCGCTCTCCTCCACCTCTGTTAACTGCCTGTAGGCAAAGACAGATGCTGCGGTTCCAACTGCCACGATTAGAAAGGCAATAAGAATGCCCGCAGCTATTAATAATGTCCTTCTTTTCTTCTCTTTCATCTTTTCCTCCGAAATTATTATTGGCGATATTGTTGTGTTTTGTTTGGGTTCAATCCTCAAACCAAAACTGAGTACGGATCGCTAAAAATTCAGATGAAGGCAAACACAGAGCCACACAATAATTTTCTTCGTCGGCATCTAAACGTGTTCGAAGCAATCTGAAAATTCCCTGAAAAAACGCTCAACATATGCGCTAATAATCGTAGCACCTGAAGGAGAGGAAATTATTTATATTGGCTGAGAAGCGGGTTAAGATTTCTTAACATTTGGGGGTGTTATTCAGAGGATTTTGAAGATCTTCAGCTATTAATTCGATATCCTGCGCCCCTCACTGTCGCGATTATTCGCGGGTGAGCAGGATCTGGCTCAATCTTTTGACGAAGGTTCCTGACGTGCACATCTATTGTGCGTACTTCCGACCTTGGATCCTCATACCCCCACAGTGCTTTATACAAAGAGTCCCGGCCGATAGTCTGACCTGGGTATTGCGCCAGAAAGACCAACAGCTTGAACTCGATAGGCGTTAAATGGATCTCTCCCCCCTGCCGAAATACTTTTTGTGTATCGAGGTGGATGCTCAGATCGCCGATGTCGATTTGTTGTGCCTCTTCGCAAGCGAGGGCCCCGTAGGACCTCCGGAGAAGCGCCCGGATTCTTGCTATAAACTCCTGTAATTCGAAGGGCTTAGTAACATAATCATCCGCCCCCATTTCCAAACCGATAACTTTGTCGACAGTATCATCGCGGGCAGTTAACATAATTATTGGCTGGCGTAAGCCGGCATTTCGTAGTTCACGACATAGGTCAAAGCCACTGCCATCCGGTAGGCGAATATCAAGAATAACGAGATCAAACAGCGGTAACCGGGCCTGTTCTCGAGCTGATTTCACCGTATCCACTCTAATAACGTTATAGCCCTGCTGCTCCAAGCCATATTTCAGACCGAGAGCGACGGCGTCATTATCCTCAACAAGTAAGAGTGTTTCCCCAGCCATCTTTCAAATCTAAGTTGATTGACCCGAACGGTGTGACGAGTAAGCCTGGTGATATAGCGAATTATTTGATGGAAATGGACCCTAACGTTGCGATTCGTGAT
Source organism: Anaerolineae bacterium (assembly GCA_036985655.1). Classification (GTDB taxonomy): domain Bacteria; phylum Chloroflexota; class Anaerolineae; order Promineifilales; family Promineifilaceae; genus UBA11865. The sequence continues at coordinate 4,541 of BTQB01000121.1, forward strand.
AATATGGCCATTATATATGCTTGGAATTGTCGGTAAAGCGTATTCCTTTTTTGAATGGTTCACCAAAATTCAGCCAACCTCCGTTACACGAATGAATGATACCTTAGCCTGATGAGATTAGAGGTCGCTACAACAGGCTTACAAGAATTAATAAGCATTTACAAGAGAGTCAACACGAGCTAGAGCTCACCATCGATGAACGAAATTCAGCAGCGTAAACTATCAGTATAAGGATCGAACTAACAGTTCAATTCATAGAAGAGGATGTCAAAATATGCGGAAACTAGTATTGATTGACGGTCACGCCCTGGCCTACCGCGCCTTTTTTGCGCTTCCAGTGGAGGCCTTTTCGACGAAATCGGGTGAACCAACCAATGCGACCTACGGTTTTATTAGAACAGTTATGGACATTATTCTTTCTAACGATCCACCTGAATATCTAGCAGTGAGCTTTGATGTTGGGGCTACCTTCAGGGATGAGATCTTTCCCGACTATAAGGGCACCAGGGAGAAAATGCCAGATGAGCTGCGTCTTCAAATTGAAAGAATTCGCGAGATCGTGGCCGCATTTAATATTCCCATATTGGAATTGCCAGGATATGAGGCCGATGATGTTTTGGGTACTGTAGCTCAACAGGCTAAGGATTTTGAGGTGCCAGTACACATCGTCACTGGAGACCGTGACCTTCTTCAATTAGTGGACGAGAATACTTTAGTTGAACTGCCTCCTGGTCGCTACCAAAAGCAGCCTTCAATTTATGACGAAACGGCCGTTTACGACAAGCTAGGTGTTCGTCCAGACCAGGTAGTGGACTATAAGGCCATGGTAGGGGATACGAGCGATAATATTCCGGGTGTGAGAGGGGTCGGCCAAAAGACGGCGGGAAAGCTACTAGCCCAATACCAGACCCTGGACGGAATATACGAACATATTGACGAATTGAAGGGTGCTGTAAAAACCAAACTTGAGAATGGAAAGGAAAATGCTTATCTGAGCTACAAGTTGGCTAAGATCATAACTGATGCCCCTATCACTTTAGATATGGATGCATGCGTCACCAAGGAATATGAAGTAAGTAATGTGATCGAGCTGTTTAGGGAACTAGAATTTCGTACTTTAACAAACCGAATCGCTGAAACCCTGGATGAAATGCCCCAAATGAGCACGCAGCCGCCAACTGAAGTCGTGATTGTTCGAACAAGAGAGCAGCTAACTGAATTGGAGAAGATTCTTTCTAAACCGGTGGAGATAAGCTTCGATGTTGAAACAACCGGGCTGGATGAGAGAACAGCTCAACTTGTTGGCATCTGTCTGGCGGTGGAGTCGCCATCCGCATATTACATCCCCGTTGGCCATCTCCGGGGCGATGTCCAGAACGATGCAGGCCAAATGAACCTTTTTTCGGGGGAAGCAATTTTAGCTGAGGATCAGTTACCTCTTGATGTTGTCCTGAATAGTTTGCGGCCGTTCCTCACTGATCCTGCAATCCCGAAGATTGCCCACAATGCAAAGTATGATTACGCAATCCTAGAGAAATATGGCATTCAGGTCGAGCCATTATCTTTTGATACGATGATAGCGGAATGGCTTACCGATCCGGCCAGCAAACATCTAGGACTGAAGGATCTCACCTTTCACCGGTTAGGCATCGAGATGACCGAGATATCAGAGCTCATCGGGAAAGGAAAGAACCAGATTACCTTTGCTCAGGTGCCAATTGAGATAGCCGCACCTTATGGCGCGGCCGATGCTGATATGACCCTGCGGTTGGCGGCCGTACTACGACCGGAAATCGAAGAGAAGGGTCAGACTGAATTATTAAATGAAATTGAGATGCCCCTGATACCTGTGCTGGCGGCAATGGAAAAGGAGGGTGTGGGAATTGATGTTGAATTCTTCAAAAAAATGTCGTTGGAAATGGTTAAACGGCTAGGTCAGCTTGAGCATGAGATTTTCGATATTGCCGGGGAACCGTTTAACATAAATAGCACTCAGCAGCTGAGCGAAATTTTATTTAGGAAGCTGGAATTACCTCACGAAGGGCTGCGTAAAACGAAGAGCGGTTTTTATTCGACCGCTGCGGATGTGCTTGAAGGGCTAAAGGAAGAGGACGAGACCGGCATAATAAATGCAATAGTGGAGTATAGAGAATTAGGAAAATTAAAAAGCACCTATGTCGATGCCCTGCCAACAATGGTCAATCCGGAAACGGGTAGAATTCACACTAGTTATCACCAGACTGGCGCCATCACCGGCCGCCTGGCGAGCAGCAATCCCAACCTGCAAAACATACCGATTCGTACCGAAGTTGGCCAACAAATCCGAAAAGGTTTTATCGCCCGCCCCGGATTCTTTTTCCTGGCTGCCGATTACTCCCAGGTCGAATTGCGGGTATTAGCGCATATAAGCCAGGACAAAGCCTTAATAAAAGCCTTTCTAGAGGACCAGGACATCCACCAAACAACAGCAGCGGCGGTTTATGGGATCCCAGTTGAGGAGGTGTCTTATAACCAACGCCGGTTCGCCAAAGCGGTAAATTTTGGCCTGATTTACGGCATGGGCGCTTACCGGTTAGCTCGGGATTCTGATCTCACTCGGGCTGAAGCTGAGGAGTATATCCAGGCTTATTTCGAACAATTTCCAGGTATCAATGATTATCTGGAGCAGACGAAACTACAAGCCCGTCAAGAAGGGTATGTTGCAACCCTGCTCGGGAGGCGCAGATATTTTCCATTATTTAAAGCAAGCTCTCGGATCAACCGGCAATTTGAGATGAGAGCTGAAAGGGAGGCTGTAAACCACCGGATCCAGGGTACTGCTGCAGATATTCTGAAGATAGCAATGATCCAGCTTCACCATCGCTTGATGGCTGAATTTCAGGCCAAAATTTTACTCCAGGTTCACGATGAATTGGTCCTCGAAGTGCCTGAAAGCGAGTTAGAAGATGTTCGAGCGCTGGTAGTCGAGACGATGTCCAGCGCATATCCGCTGGAC
>BTQB01000122.1:0-7509 GCA_036985655.1 Anaerolineae bacterium
TTCATACCGTGGAAAGCCAAAAAAATCCAGGCGCACCGACCCATCGAATCTGATGTCACAAGTCCAAGAAATGCAGGAGCAGATGGCCTCACAACAGGCAGCATTGGCCAATGAAACTGTCAGCATAACTGCTGGTGGTGGCGCCATTCGGATTGTTATCACAGGCCATCAGCGGGTCCAATCTATCGAACTTGACCCAGAACTGCTTGATCCTGAAGAGGTTGAAATGCTTCAAGATTTACTTGTAGCCGCCATAAACTCAGCTATCGAACAATCCCAGACATTAGCAGCCAAAAAAATGGAAGGATTAACTGGTGGTCTGAATATGGGTGATATACTTGGTGGATTGGGTGGAATGTAAGAATGACCCCGAAGGTGCTTCCCAATTCTGTCGAACGATTGATTAACGAGTTCGCCCGTCTACCTGGAATAGGACCGAAAACGGCTTCCCGTCTAACATTTTATCTACTCCGTGCAAACGACGAACAAAGCATGACCCTCGCCACAGCATTGAGTAATCTCAAGAAACAAACAGAACTCTGCTCTTCTTGCTGGAATATTACCGAAAATAATCCTTGTCCGATATGTTCAGCTTTTGATCGCGATCAATTAACTCTCTGTGTTGTTGAAGAGCCGATGGATGTTCTCGCCATTGAACGATCGAGGGCATTTAACGGCCGTTATCATGTGCTTCATGGTGTGATATCACCTGTTGAAGGTATTGGTCCCGACGATATAAAAATTGATGAATTGATCAGAAGAGTCGAAGATGAATCCTTCGAGGAGATAATCATCGCCACAAATGCAACTTTAGAAGGCGATTCCACAGCCCTATACCTTCAGAGACGCCTTGCGCCCTATAGCCTGAGATTAACCCGACTAGCCCGAGGTTTGCCTGTTGGTGGGGATCTGGAATATACTGATGAAATAACCCTGGGACAGGCGCTGGAGGGAAGACAGGAGCTGAATTAACTGCTTCTGAGTTCGGACCGAGACAAAGGCGGGAGTGGATGGGAGTCGAACCCACCGCCGCTCGCTCCGCGCGACCGGCCACCGATTTTGAAGACCGGGGCATCCACCGGGACACAACCACTCCCAAATCATGTAACTACCACTATAACCAAAGCTTCGACCTCATGCAAAACGAGCCCAGGTTAGAACCGCCCAAGAGCCACGGCAACTTGACAGTCAACTGGCCTTTGGATAGAATCTTCGATGCTTTACGCCTAGTTCTGGACCACCAGCCGGGATAGCTCAGTTGGTAGAGCACTGCACTGAAAATGCAGGTGTCCCCAGTTCGAGTCTGGGTCCTGGCATCTTCAGTTCAATTTGTGCGGGTGTAGTTCAGCGGTAGAACGTCTCCTTGCCAAGGAGAAGGTCGAGAGTTCGAATCTCTTCGCCCGCCTTAGAAGATACCGGCAAGCCAATCGGCTGCCGGTTTGGTTTTGGCGACGTGGCCAAGTGGTAAGGCAAGGGTCTGCAAAACCCTTATCACCGGTTCGAATCCGGTCGTCGCCTTTAGATACCCAGGTTGTTAAGCTAGGGTTTTCTACTGCAACAATCCTGAACCGGGGTTGTTGTTTTATTATACTCTTCTTTGATTTAACCCCCTTCCAGACTTACGCAGTTTATTAATAGGGCCAGTTTATGATAGGGCCTGATCTTGAAGAACTATACGACGAGGCAGCCTCATTTTACAACCAGATAAAATAAACCCCTGATTTTGATTAAACCAGGGGTCATATATTTCTTTTAGGACCCAAGCTTCATTGGAAGCCTTTCTCCTTGTTTCGACTCGTCACGATAATACTATGGAACTGGAGGAACATTCGGTGGTTCTAATTCGTCGATGCGCGGTTCTGTACTAAACTCTCCAGGTTCGGGAATGGTAAGCACACCTTGTTCGACAATTTGAGGAAGCGATACACTTGTGGTTGCAAAAACGCTGTTATCACCTTGCGCTCTAAGGACTAAATCAACATTTAACCCATTCTCCAACGCCCATTTTAATGCTACTGCATCCTGAGCGCTCATACTCAAAATAACAACGTCTGGGCTGTCTTCCGGCCGATCTTTTGTAGGTTCAGGTGGTTTTGCATCCTCACCAATAACGTCGCTTTCAGGGGGGCCGATCTTTGCATCGGCCTCAAACTGCTGGTTCAGGCTGATTCGTGGATCGTTCCAGGTTCCAACCCAGAGAACTTCCATCTGCTGAGTTCCAAGCTGGGTTACCCTTCGTGGTATCTGTTCTTTGCCTTCTCCAGGGCCAATTACGGCAATAGAATTGATCCCTGGAATAAGCTCGAGGCGACCTTCGCTGGTAGGAGGGAATAAGAAAGCCTCACCTGCTAGAAGGGAGGGTTCAAACACGCGTTCCCAAACATTTGGCCTTTTTGTCTGAAATTCCTGATCAACCTTTACAAGATTGAGACTCATCAAGGCATCAACGCTGTCGCCTGGCCTTAAGGCATAGGCTGCGCCAGAGAAGCGGTTTATTGGAAAGGCAACAGCTACCCGGCCTTGATCAACATATAGACTCAAATCTGATCCAAGGGCTGCAACGTCGCTCGGACTGAGGGCGATCATCGGTTTAAGAATCTCCTGCCCTCTGCTGACGGCTGTTTTGACAATTTGACCGATAACCTCATCAGGGTCTGAAAAGGTAACACCAGCCACCACGGCTACGTTATCCTCAGGTCGAGTTTCAACCTCGATTAAATCAGCCCGAATCCGCTCTCCAACGGGAAGATTGGCCCGGGCAACAACGACTGTAGCAAAACGTACCGCAGGCGTCGGTGAAGGGACCGGAGTCGGTTCTTCTTTTTCTTCTACTTGACTGGGTTCTTGCACCTTTTCCTGGGGGACAGACACTGCCGTTTGTTCTTCCTCGCCACGGGAAAGAAGATTCCCAGGCCCAAATATTAGAAAGAGCACCACAGCTGCTGCGGCAACAATCAGCACTACGATGAGGAGAATGAAGGTTCTTGGACGCATACTAATTTCCTTTCTTTATGCGCAAAGCAATGTAATGTGAACCTGGTTTGTTAGTGTCCTCACTTTGAACCAAGACGACTATTGACGATGGTTGCAACCTCACTAGGGCTCTTCCACCTCAACATCACCCGCTTCCAAGGAGGTTTTTTCTAATCCTCCAATTGTGAAAGTGGCATCGGGTGGCACGACAATATTGAACTGTTCCAATAGGTACAGAATATCAACCTGCTGAATGGAGTAGAGTTGGGCATCATTGACACCGCGTAAAGCCAAATCAATATCGGCATCGGTCTCTACTGCGTATTTTAGAAATAGCTGCTGCTGCGGTGGTAAGGCAATTAGCACGACATCTGGAGGCGCCGGAGTCGCTGTTGCCTGAGCGCCGCTGGGTGTTGGCGTTGGAGCATCTGGATCAGGCGTTGGGGTCGGTGGCATCGCTGGTAAAGGAGGTTGGTAAGCGCCCACCTCAATGACCCGGCCCGCCTGCAGTATTACTGAAACTGGCACCGGCCGCTGCGTATCCTCGGAAGGCGCAATATGGGAAAGGTCACCGGTCGCCACCTGTTCAAATCGACCATAAGGATCGATCACAAATAAGTTTGCGCTTCCCGTGCCTTCCTCTGAGCCCTCACTTACTGATTCCTGCAAGAAGAAAGTGGCGCTGTTATTAAGAAGTGTCTGAAATTCCTGATCGATAGCGCTCAAAGTGAAGGTAAGCATGATGTCAATCACATCTCCCGGCTTAACTCCATAGGCAACGCTGGCTAACCGGTCGGTTGGTATCGCCATGGCCACCCATCCAGGCGGCACTAATGAGGACGGTCCATAATTTTCGGTTCCAATGAGCCTGGGATCGCTAACCAATGTGTCGGTTGTCAAAGTCTCCCCCTGGTAAATATCCTGGCGAGCATATAAACCAATAGCATCGTCAATATCGGTAAGCACATTGGATGTGACCTCCGAAGCAAGACGTAAGTCGGTTGTTAACTCGGCTTCAGTCATCTGCCAACCTCTTGGAACGGTTTGGAGAGAAACAACGACTTCAACCATGACAACATTTGGATTGATAGTCGGACTAGGCGTAACAGACGGCACCGGGGTGCCGTCCACCTCTTCAGCTGGCGCTTCAACCGGCGCTTCAACCACTTCTTCAACCACTTGTTCTTCCCCCTCCCCGTCCCCACCTTGAAAAACCAGGAGGAATATAGCGGCAATCAGGACAATGATTCCTACGAGCCCAATCAATATAGCAACTAGTCGGCGACCACTCATGGCTTCAATTCCTTAGTAATTGGTCACGAAAGAAGCGGAAATTATGTACACTTCCACCTCAATCTACCTTTCTACCTAACCTCTGACAATAGGAAATAAGAAATGTTTTGGAACAATATGTAAACCCCGATTTAAATGGTAGCATAGGAAAATTTGCTTCGCAAGATGACCATAGAGGGGTATATTAGGAGAATAGTCAAGGTGTGATCCGGCCTATATCTGGCTATTTAACGTGTGGGTAAGGGCGCGTCCGATATTAATTGCCACCATGCCTGCCAGGGTCGGGCATAAATCGCTGGATCAGGCGTCGCTTCAAGAGGGATCTCCGGTGCTGGAGTCAATTCCACCACCAAGGGTACAACCTTCCTTTCGCCTGGTAGGAGAAACCCCCCCTCCTCCCTGGCATATACAGCCACATACTCTTCGCTTTCCACGTATGTGAGCGTGGCCTTCAACTCAACTTGACGCGTGGATTCATATTCTATTGCCCTTCTCAGTGAATCCTCGCCAACGCCCACCATGCGACCTGCCTGGGCTCTCCGGCCTAGATCTAAAGCAACGTAAAGGCCAATTATAACGGCTAACAAGATTATCAACTGGGTGATTGTGAGAAACGGCCTTCGCCAAACTAATTTCCACCGCATGATATTCCGATATTAGCTCCGTTAATTATCTATGGCAATAGATATTATGTTAAAACTTTGTCACCCCCAATAGAACTTGCCTCCTATTTTATGTAAGCTAAATCCCTTCATCATCTGATTCCAGAAAGAAATCGTTCCAATATCCATGATTATCAGCTTTTCAGTATGAATCAGTGTGCTTGACCAATAAGTGTAAATACTGGTCATACACCAGCCCCAATTTTTTCCATGTTTGTGGCCTAACATTGGTTACATCAGCAAATCTCGCCCTGGAGAATCCAAATTTTTACACCACAGTTGGTCACTTTTCGGAAATAACATTAGCCCTTTGGTTGTCTCCTATCCTGTCGTTAAGGTAGAATCAGTCTTGTGAATGACCGCTCTGTGATTGACTACCTGGTTATTGGACATGTCAGTCATGATTTAACCCCAGACGGCCCTGTCGCCGGTGGAACCGTTACCTTTAGCAGTCGAGTAGCTCATGCTTTGGGCTGCAGGACGGCCATCGTGACGAGCGCGGCCGAGGATTTTGATCTGGATTACACTTTTCCTGAAATCGAGGTGTTCAGGGTTCCATCGCCTGAAACAACGTCTTTTGAGAACCTGTATATTGACTCTGGAAGAAAGCAAATTCTGCACGCCCTTGCGGGGGTCATTACCGCAGATCAAATACCCTTGAGCTGGAGGCGTGCAAGGATTGTTCATCTAGGACCGATCGTTAATGAGATCGAACCAAGCCTCATAGAGATGTTTAGCAACAGCCTTGTTGGCATAACCCCCCAGGGATGGTACAGGAGATGGAAACCTGACGGAACTGTATATATCAATGATTGGACACACGCTCAAGAGGTCTTAAAATTAGCCGCGGTTGTCATCGTAAGCCCGGAGGATTTACCCGATATAAACATGATTGATCAATTTCGAGAATGGTGTCCTTTAGTGATCTTGACCCGGCGGTCCGGGGGATGTGTAGTTTATTGTCGTGATGAAACCCGGCATGTTCCTGCTCCAAAGGTTAGAGAGATCAATCCGACTGGCGCTGGCGATATATTTGCCACATCTTTCTTGATTAGACTGCATCAAACCAAGGGAAATCCATGGGAGGCAGCACACTTTGCCAACCAGGTAGCGGCCGCCTCGGTAGCAAAGCAGGGCCTGGATGAGAAAATTAAAGCCGTTAAGCAGTTCCGTATGGCAATTTAAATTAACCTGGAAACAAAGAGCATCTGCTAGTACGCACTTTTAAGAGCAGCGATTCAAAAGGATCATGACGAAGATATACGCAGTAGCCATGCAGAAAGGAGGGGTTGGAAAGACAACCAGCGTCGTAAGCCTTGCTGCATTTATGGCTGACAGTAATTATCGAGTTCTCGTCATCGATCTCGATCCCCAGGCTAACGCGACATCCAATTTCGGATTCAACAAAAATGAAATCGACCGGTCAGTCTACGATCTATTGTTAGAGGAAGTAAATTTCGAGCAGATAACGATAGAACATCCGGAGTCACGGGTAAAATTACTACCCTCGAATCCATCGCTGGCGGGCGCCGAGGTTGAATTAGTGGGGCTGTATGCTCGAGAGTATCGCTTAAAAAACGGATTGTCATCAATAAATAACTGTTACGACTACGTCTTAATCGATTGTCCACCAAGTTTGGGTCTGCTAACAGTAAACGCTTTAGCTGCTGCCCGGGATGGGGTGATCATCCCAGTTCAATGCGAATATTTGGCTCTCGAGGGTTTAACCCAATTGATGGAGACTCTTCAGCTCGTCAGAAGACATCTGAATCCTGGCCTGAAGATTCGGGGGTTGCTAATGACCATGTATGATCGCCGGACGAATTTGAGCCGCCAAGTTGTTGAAGAGGTTCGCCACCATTTCCCGGAGAAAGTGTTTCGGACCATTATTCCCCGAAACGTACGCTTGAGTGAAGCCCCAAGTTACGGGTTGCCAATAAACTTATACTCTCCGACTTCTCCCGGAGCACTGGCTTATAAAGTGCTGGCAGCCGAGCTTCTTAGCACAGATCGGCAGGGCGCCGCCCTAATTCCAAAGGACTACAAAAATGACTAAGAGACGCGGCCTTGGAAGAGGGCTGAGTTCACTAATTCCTGTCGAGGATGAATCGAGCCCCCCAAAGGGTTTGATAACAGTACATATCAGCCTAATCGAACCTAACCCACACCAACCCAGGGGTTCGATTGAAGATAGCGGTCTTGCTGATTTAGCTGCGTCAATCAAGACTCTAGGATTGATTCAACCCCTTATCGTCACTACTTCTGCGGTAGATCGATATACGCTGATCGCAGGTGAAAGACGGTGGCGTGCTGCACAGCTAGCTGGATTAACACAAGTACAGGTCATCGTCAAAGAAGCGACGTCGCTGGAAATGTTAGAGATGGCGCTGGTTGAAAATATCCAGCGCGCTGATCTGAATCCAATTGAAGAAGCCCATGCATACAGGCAGCTTATTAACGATTTTGGCCAAACCCAGAGCGAAGTAGCCGGCAGAATTGGAAAAGCAGGTCAACTGTAGCAAATATAGTACGGCTGCTAAACTTACCTCCCGACATTCAGGCTGCTGTGGTTCAAGGGAAA
>BTQB01000123.1:0-7424 GCA_036985655.1 Anaerolineae bacterium
ATTGAAGGATCTGTCGGAAATAGAACTCCCTGACCTGTCAAGGCGGCGGATGTTCAGGGGCGTCTTCGACGGCCGTTATAAGTTGATTCGCTACTTTTCACCTGATAGCTACAATACACCTCAAGACAGCGGTGAACTCGTCGAACATAATGACCTGGCTCTTTATGATCTTATCCAAGATCCTGATGAAACGAGGAACTTGGCGAATCAAAAAGACCCGGGTTATGATGAAGCGCTCTTACTGGAAATGAATAAAAAATTGAACGCTATAATTTCTATCGAATTGGGAGAGGATAGTTCGGTTGTAGCCTCCCTCCTGTCGATGACATCTGATCTCGAATAAAAAAGTGACCTTGCAACAAAGCCAAACAGCAGTAAGCGATAGCATAAAGATCCCCGTTAACGCTCCACCCGGGTATCATGTATTGACGAAACCCACCGGAGCCATTTGCAACCTGGACTGTGAGTATTGTTTCTTTCTGTCCAAGGAGATGCTCTATCCGGGCAGTCGTTTCCGGATGGCGGAAGAACTGCTGGAGATTTACATTAAGCAATTGTTGGAATCCCACCGAACCCGGGAGGTTACCATTGGCTGGCAAGGCGGTGAACCGACACTCATGGGGTTGGATTTTTTCAAGAAATCTATCGAGTTTCAGCAGAAGCATAAAAACCCAAACCAGATTATCCAGAACACGATGCAAACCAACGGCACAAAACTGGATGATGAGTGGTGCCACTTTTTCAAAGAAAACAATTTCTTGATAGGTATCAGCATAGACGGACCCAGGCAAATTCATGACGCATACAGGGTTGACAAAGGTGGGCGCGGAACCTTTGACAGGGTAATGCGAGGGCTTGAATATTTAAAGAAACACCAGGTTGAATTTAACGTTTTAACCACAGTCCATGCAAAAAACGGCGATCACCCGCTTGAAGTTTACCGCTTCCTTCGGGATGAGGTGGATGCTGAATTTATCCAATTCATAGCCATTGTAGAGAGGGATAACGAACTAGGTTATCAGCAAGGGAACAGAGTTACAGATCGTTCGATAAAAGGCGATCAATACGGCCGCTTTTTAATGGCCATTTACGATGAATGGGTCCGCAGTGATGTAGGCAAGATCTTCGTTCAACTATTTGACGTTGCTCTTGGCGCCTGGGTTGGAGCGCCTCCATCTCTTTGCGTCTTCGCGCCAACCTGCGGCAACGCCCTGGCCCTTGAACACAATGGCGATCTCTACTCATGTGATCATTTTGTTGAGCCAGATTATTTAATCGGCAATATCAAGGAGCAGCACATGATCGATCTTGTAGCTTCTCCAGCACAGCGAAAGTTCGGCCAGGATAAAGTAGATACGCTTCCCAAGTACTGCCGGGAGTGTGAAGTCAGATTTGTTTGCCATGGGGGCTGCCCGAAGAACAGGTTCATATTAACCCCAGATGGGGAGCCTGGATTGAATTACCTTTGCGGCGGCTACCGTCCCTTCTTCAATCACATAGACGAGACCATGAAGAAGATGGCCAGCCTGCTCCGGCAGGGTCGTCCACCCGCTGATATCGTAAAAATATTGGCTGAGAAGGAAGGGGATCACACCCGGCCATCTTATTCGAAGATTGGGCGAAATGAACAGTGCCCTTGTGGCAGCGGCCGAAAATTTAAATATTGTCACGGCCGCTCATCATCACAAATTAGGAAGGTTTAGGAATGAAAACTCAGTGTAAGAAAGGAGCTGCTAAGCTGTGAACAATCTAACGAGACAATTCAACTGGAAAGTAATGGTTATGCGGATCTTGCTAAACGGCTTGACCCTGGCAATAACCGTCTTAATTGTTCCGGGAATTTCTGCTGTTGATCCAAGCATCCTTGGTTTTCTGGCTTTGGGATTTATTTTCGGCATCATAAATGCGGTTATCAAACCAATCGTACAAGTGTTGACGCTACGATTTCTATTTGTGTCTTATGGGCTGGTGGTCATCATAATCAATTCCATTGTGTTGATCGTTTTGGACTTAGTAGCTCAAAACCTATTTGTAATGGAGAGGCTGATAAGCGTCTTCATCGCGGCCGCCATTGTAGGAGTCGTCGTCGGTTTTCTCGAGAGTATATTTGGCGTCACGCCACCCATCATCGATATGCAAAACACAACAGTGAGCGAGTAATTTAATGAAAAAAAGAGGTCGAGTTGACCAGTTCCGGGAGAGTATCCGCTTACAAAAAGTATATAACACCTTTATGCGCTATGGCATGGACATTCTGCTTGACAGGGGCATCTTAGGTGATTTCCGGCGATACATGCAGCAGTGGATTCATAATCCGCCGGTTCCCGTCGTGCCACTGAGCATACCAGTCAAGTCCAGGCTGCTGCTGCAGGAATTGGGGCCTACTTATGTTAAGATGGGTCAAATTGTCTCCAGCCGTTCTGAAGTGCTGCCAAAAGAGTGGCAAGTTGAATTAAATAAGCTGCAGAGTGATGTTGCCCCTTTTCCATATGAACAGGTGAAAGAAATCATTCGGGATGAGCTGAAAGGTGAACCTGAGGATCTCTATGCGGAATTTACAAGTGAACCACTGGCGGCCGCTTCCACCGCTCAAGTTCACAGGGCAGTTCTCTTCGATGGGACAGAGGTCGTCGTTAAAGTTCAACGACCTAACATAATAAATCAAGTGAAATCCGATCTTGGTATCCTCAACAATGCCGCCAGCGTACTGTCTAGAAGGCTTGATTGGGCGAGAGATATCGACCTGGTCGGCATGTTGGATGAATTCGGCACCAACCTGATTGGTGAACTGGATTACCGCGGTGAAGCCTATAACGCTCGACGGCTTGAGCGCAACATGGAAAGTATTGAGGGCGTCCACATCCCAACTATCTACAATAATCTTTCCACCCGAAGGGTGATGACCATGGAGTTCATCAGGGGTATAAAAATCAATAACATCCCTGCAATCGAAGAGGCTGGTTATGACCGGGAGTGGTTGGCCAATGTCACCCTGAGAAGCCTGGTGCAGCAGCTGCTCATCGACGGTTTCTTCCATGCTGATCTTCATCCTGGCAACGTTCTGGTCGACCTGGATACGAAATGGGTGACCTACATCGACCTGGGGATGGTTGGTGAAATCGATATCAACCAACGCCTTAATTTGATCCAACTATTGATGGTCATGAATCAGAAGGATGTCACTGGCCTTGGCCAGGTTATGCGCAGCCTAAGCAAGCCCTTTCGGGAGGTCAATGATCGGGCATATAATCGGGATTTTGAGCGGCGGGTAGGTCGCTATATGGAACCCGACGTTCATGCTTCGGTGTCCGAATCAATCTCGGTCGCCTTCGATGTTTTAAGGGATCACGGTCTCCGGCTTGATACCGAATTAACCCTGGCGCTTAAATCACTTACTCAAGTGGACGCCATTGTCCAGGTGCTAATGCCCGACCAGAGCATGGTTGATCTGGCCAATAAGCTTGTTCGTGAGCAGGCTGTCGAGAGCGTGACCAGCGACAAGGTGCAGAGCTATCTAACCAAGCAAGTTACTATGACACTGCGTGAAGCAGTCCAGCGGATGCCAACCTTCCAGGAGGCCACTTTAAAATGGTTTGACCAATACCAGAAAGGGCGTTTTGAAATTAATATTGACACCTCAGATCTTAACGAAGAATTAGAGAAAGCGAGAGGTACTGCCTCATTGGTCGTGGTAGGTGTTCTGTTAGCAGGAATGATCATCGGTTCCGCCTTTGCGGCCACCGTTGCTACATTAGAAGGTAATTTTTGGAGCCTGCTGCCTAGAGTGGCTTTCCTAAGCTTCCTATTTGCCGATGTCATCGCAATATTTTTAGTTCTTTTTCTTCTATGGCGCTATTGGAGGGGAAGAAGCGGCTAGACCGGCTCTTGATAACATGAGCTTTTATTTCCGCGGATATTGCTATTTGTTATAATTTAAGTTGATTTAGCTTCTAATAAAAGTTGAGTCTGCTGAAAAGTGCTCGCGAAAGTGCAGCCCTTGATTCAGCAGAAATCTTTAAGAGCGAATAGGAATTGAGGATAAACAAATGAAATATTATTCAGGCTTCTTCATGGGAATTCTTGTCGGTGTGGGTATCGGTCTGCTCTTTGCTCCATCATCTGGAGAAGAGCTGAGAGCTCAAATCCAGCAGGAAGCAGAAATTGAGCTGAAAAAGCTGGAGGTGGAATGGCGTAGACGCCTGCAGCAAGTTCAAAAGAGTATTGATGAGACTCGAAATGAACTGAAATCGATAGCTCAAAAAGATGATGTGGGTGATGTCGCAGGAGCCGTTGAAGGGTAGCTGGCCCGGGTCGGAGATCTTCTGGAGGTAAGACTCTTATCATTTAGAGTGCCCCTAGCATCAATGTGCTGTCTAGGTCGCTGGATATTCAGCGGCCTTTTTATTTATACATACCGCTTCAAGAGATTGCCTACAACATACCTTTTATAGTGATGTAATACTATTTCCTTCTCTCCAAGCCAGGTGTATGATGAGAGCAGGAGGTTATTATGGTAAGTAATGTTCTTGTGTTGATCTTGTTGGTTTTTGGCCTATTTTTGCTGCTTTGGGGCTTTCGATATCGACAATTATTGCTGCCATTTATTAGCTTTGGCATTGGATTCACGGCCGCCGCAGGCCTTGCAGCTCTACTATCGCCTGAAGGGTTCTCGACTTCGCCAGTAGCCTGGCTTATCGCCATTGTAACCGGCGTAATCTATGCTTTGATGGCAGTAAAATTCAAAACTGTTGGTCTGATTCTTTTAGCTGGTGCGCTGGGTTATGGCTTAGTTGTTTACCTGCTACTGGCAGTAGATATTGACGACGGCACGATTATTGCCTTTATGGGCTTACTCGGTGCGGTCTTATTTGTGCTGTACGCTATTTTTTATCGAAAACAAGATTGGATGCTCGTCGGCCTTACTGCCTTAGCCGGGGCCTTTTCTTTGCTGGTTGGTGTCCTTGTAATCTTCAACCAGATATCGGTGGATGGTATTACAACAGGCGCGGGCCCTAATACGCTGATGGATAACCCACTGCTATGGCTAACACTTTGGCTGATTCTGGCTTTCGTAGGTTTTGTTGCTCAGTCACGAACGCCATTATTAAGCCCAGGCCAAACAGCTCAAGTCTAATTAGCTCAACGCGCTCATACGTTTCGAGCGCGCACCATATCGTCAAATTTCAGAGTTGATGATTAAATCATCAATCCTCTCCATCGCCTGACACACACGATAGAGGGCTTTCGGCGCTGAGAAAAGGCAGTAGACCAAGGTAATAAATGACCCTTTCAACCAGGGGGCGCCCTATCCTGAATCCATAAGATACTGGATCGGATTCGTGTGTTATAATCTCGATCAGGTTGGTCTGCAAAAAGGTAGTTTGCTCAAGTAGTTCTCCCTAATGGCCAATGAGGATAGGTATGCGCAGGGTTTGGAGCAAAAATAAAGTTGTAATAATTGCCATCCTCCTGCTTGCAGCTGGATGCGGCGGTGATTCATCCACAAAAACTGATGATGGAGTAATTCAAGCCTATCGCATTGGTATTTTTGAAGAGCCAACGACTTTAAATTACTGGAATTATCTCGGACCAGGAACCTCTGTATGGACCCAATATGTGCTGGACGGGCAGGCCGGTTCTTTATATACCCTCTCCGATCAACGATTCGATTTTGTTCCATCGCTGGCAAAAGATCTGCCAACTGAACCTGTAAAAGAGGGTGACTCTTGGGTAATTGAGGTTGAAATGGTGGAGGATGCCTATTGGAGCGATGGTGAGCTGATCACGGCCGAGGACGTTGCGTTTACAACGAGCACGTGCCTTGACCTCCGGCTGACTCAAAATTGGGCTA
Organism: Anaerolineae bacterium; assembly: GCA_036985655.1. Classification (GTDB taxonomy): domain Bacteria; phylum Chloroflexota; class Anaerolineae; order Promineifilales; family Promineifilaceae; genus UBA11865. The sequence goes on from BTQB01000123.1 coordinate 5,852, forward strand.
ACTTCTGCATCCCTGAGCTGCTAGAAAAGGTGGAAGCAACCGGAAAATTCTCAGTTAAGTACACTTTTTCTGAGAAACCAGGCCTTGGCCAGTGGCAGTTTGGTATCGCCCAGGCGCCGATACTGCCAAAACATTTCTGGGAGGAAGATGTACGGGCTGCCTACTTATTTATTGAAGGCCTAGAGCCGCCTGATTCTCCCTCTGAGATTGAATGTGACGCCAACAATTTAAGCCCCAGCGACCTGGAAACATGTACGCCGTACCTAGAGCAAAAAGAAGCATATGAAGAAGCATTCGTAAATGCTCGGTTATCTTTATACAGCGCTGATCCTAGTGGAGCACCAGTTGCTGGTGGCTTTATCACTGATAAATGGGATCGAGGAGCATTTGTGCAGAGATCGTCCAATCTGGATTATTACTTTAAAAATGCTGAAATTGTTGAATATTCTGATGGCACTTGGCAAAGGACTGTGAACAATGGCAGCACAATCCAACTTTACGGCGATGGGTCAGGGGAAGAAACGCTGCGATTTGTACAAGGGCCCTACGTTGACCATGTCATCTTTTCGCTTTATGGTGACCAGCCTTCCGCCTTCCTGGCTATGTCCAACGCTGAAGTGGATTATGTGCTAAATCCGCTTAGCTTAGCCCGAGGGTTGAGAGAACAGGCAGAAAATAGTGAAGGAGTGCAAACATTTATCAATCCCGATAATGGCATTTTTTACCTCGGCTTTAATATGCGAAAGGAGCCATTTTCGCTGCCGGAATTCCGCGAGGTCGTTGATATTCTCTTGGATAAGGAGTTTATAGCGGGTAAGGTCTTACAGGGTTCCGTCTTTCCCGCTTATTCTATCGTTCCACCGGCTAATGGGTTCTGGTATAACGAAGAGATAGCCATGCCTTATGAAGGATTAAGTCGTTCAGAACGACTGTCAACCGCCATCGATGTGTTGGAGGAGGCAGGGTGGACGTGGGAGAAAAAACCTGAATGGGATCTAACAGATCCCAACGCAGTCAACATCAATCCCGGCGAAGGCCTCCGGATGCCCAACGGAGAGCCAGTTCCCGAGATTTCAATATTGGGACCTGGCCCAGCGTATGATCAACCGCGAGCCGTATTTAATCAGTTCCTGTCTACATGGATGCAGGATCTGGGCATTCCTGCTGATTCCAAATTGGCTGGCTTTAATACGATCATCAATCCAGTATTTAAGGAAGTCGATTTTGACATGTATATTCTGGGTTGGAATCTGACAATTTACCCTGATTATTTGTGTGAGTTCTTTCACAGCGAAAATGACACTGCTGTTAGTGGTAACTTTAATACGGCCGGATTTAACAACCCGGAGTATGATGCAAAATGTGATGCCTTCACCGAGGAGACTGATGTTCAGGAAGCCAGGGCACAAGCCAAAGAGCTGCAGGTGATCCTGGCTGAAGAAAGACCTTATATTCCGCTCTATTACGGCCAGGCTGTTGACCTCATTCGGGATACAGTTGAACTGCCTTATACAGATACCTTGGGTGGTTTTGGCGCTGTCTTTGGATTCCAGACGTATGCGAAGGTATTGGC
>BTQB01000124.1:0-7420 GCA_036985655.1 Anaerolineae bacterium
TGTAAGTATTCCGGGTTCAGTTGGAACTATTACCCGCTCATACACTCGCACTCCCGTAAGGACACCCTGGTCAATATTAGATTCAGTCGCTGCCTGGCTGTCAAAAGCGCGCCATCCGGGCATATCGGGCCATTGAGGATCACCCATCGTTTCAATATTGCCACTGCCGCTTATGGTTATCTTCATTGTCACCGTATCATTAACAATGGTCTCAGCAGTATCAGCTTCTGCTGCGATCTGAAATTGGCCGACTGCTCCACTGAAGGAAGGCGGGGCTCCTTCTGGCAGGGGGCGAACATCAACATTGATCGGGTTAGATCTCAACCTTTGTCCTGAGCTAAAGAATCCACCTGGAATTTCAATTGTAGCTGCGTCGATAGCGATTTGATCGATGACTGTCGGTACCAGGATCGTCCTTATTTCGATGACTTGATAATTTCTTCTTGCATATTGAAGCGAGAGGTTGCTTTGATCGGCTTCTGTCTGGCTCCAAAACCCTCTGAAACTTGGTGGTTGATAAGTAGGTTGGTAAAAGCTGTCGGTTGGTTGGTAGAGCCTTAGCGTATGTACTATCTGTTCTCCTTGATAAGGATTGGGATTATCTACTTGAGATTCCAGATAATAGGCCTGTCCAGCTAGCTGGTCTGGGGCCTCGGCCGGATCCATGGGGGTGATCGGTCCGGAAGGCGTGGTAACGATATCTGGTAAAGATGGGAAGCTTGGGAAGGAAGGGCTGTTCATGCTTGGAAACCCTGGAAAGGAAGGGAACAAAGATCCGAAAAATGATCCGGTGGAGGGAGAAGTAGGCTGCCCGTTGCCCTGGGTCACTTCGATCGAGATGGGTTGGGTAGCATAAGATTGGCCGTTGATTAGAACAACAATCGGATCGATTATGTAGTTTCCGGGTTGGAAGGGACTCAAGCGGTATGTATAAGTCGATTTAACGCTCAAATTGCCATTTATGATACTCATCTGGGTGCCTCTGCTAGTTCCCAAAACCTGGAAACCATCCAGAGGCGGCAACTGGGGTTGCCCTGGCGTTCCGTACGACTCATCTATATAGACAGTCAATGTTAGCGTGTCATCTGTGGTTAAGGAGGGGCGATCCACCACGACCGTGACAATCTCTGGGGATTGGGCACCAGCTGGAATTACCATTAACCCACTTATGAGGATTACCCCCAGGACAACAAGTAACTTTCTAGAAAGATTCATTTCATTATTCCCTTATCAGATCAAGTTCAATATTTTGTTCGGCTGATTTATTCCAGTTTCAAACACCAGGTTTCACATTTCCTGGGACAGCAATTACCAATCTTGAACAGGTGGAATCGGTGGAGCCACAAAAATCTGGCCTAACCTTTCTTGTAAGGTTTCGGACTCTTGGGCGATGGCTGCCAGCAGCTGGCGAGCTTGTTCGGCCGTCATACGCTGTCCAGGAGGAGGAATCTGACTGGGCGACCTCTCTTCCTGGTCCTGGTCATCCTGAGATTGCCCCTGCCCATCCTCTTGTTGGCCCTTTGGCTGCTCTTCGTTTTGTTCATCTTGAGATTGGTCTTGTTCCTGCTGTTGATCTCCTTCTTGCTGCTGGTCTCCTTCTTGCTGCTGATCTTGTTGCTGGTCCTGACCATCTTGAGATTGATCTTCTGATTCTTGCTGATCACTTTGGCTTTCTTGCTCTTGATTTTCCTGCTCCTGCTGTTCCTGCTCTTGCTCCTGTTCTTGTTCCTGCTGCTCCTGCTGTTGAAGAGCAAGTTCTAAGTTGTATTTGGCATCCTGATCGTCCGGATTGACTAGAAGAGCTTGCTTATAGGCGTCCACAGCGCTTCCAAAATCCTGGGTGTTATAAGTTGAGTTACCCAGGTTGAATAAGCTGGATTCAATCAAGGATTCTTCATCGGCAAAATTCAGCGCTTCTTGCATTAGGCTAAGCGCTTCAGCATAAGCGCCTTGGCGATAAAGTGCGTTAGCTGCGTTGTAATATGGTTCAGCTAACTCTGGGTCTTCGAAATTAGCCTGCTGGTAGACGGCCAGGGCTTCTAAATAAGCCTCTTCTTCAAACCGATCGTTACCATCCTGAATTAATTTTTCTGCTGAAGGTTTACAGGCGGAAGCCAACAACGCCAGTGATATCAGCGTTATAAATATCAATGCTCTATTCTTAAATAGTTGGGACATCGAATTACCTCTTTTTGAGAGACACCTAATGGTTAAATTGCTGCCTTGCTCTGTTTCTTTCTTGATGTTCGAAGGAAGGGATTCCGACTTCGAAGCGTATATTCATTGAGACGATCGGGAATTAGCTCACCTATCACAAGAGACAGGACCGCAAGTCCAAGGAAGAACTGGTATCGCTCTATGTGACGGGTTTCGAATCGGGTTTGCAGTTGGGTCCTTTGCAGGTTATCGATTTCCCCAAGGAGTTGGTCCAGCTCCTGGCCTGCTGCAGTTGCCCTGTAGTACTTTCCATTTCCTGTTTGGGCTATACCCATGAGGGTGCCTTCATCCAGGCGGGACAAAACAACCTGGCCCGTTTCATCTTCTTTGTACCCCAGGATATTTCCCTGGTTATCCGTGACCGGAACTGGTTCTCCTTCCTCCGTGCCGAAACCAATGGTGTAAATCAGCACGTCCTCACTGGCTACTTCCTGGGCGGCCGCAAGGGGATCTGTTTCTCGATCTTCGCCGTCAGTCATTACAATCAACACCTTTTGGCTGTTCAGTTCAGGATCAAAACCGGACATAGCCGTCCTAATGGCATCTCCGATGACAGTACCTGGCCTGGATATCGAGTGTGGTCCAGCGTTGTCCAGGTAATTTAAGGCAGTCATGTAATCCGAGGTTAGTGGGACCTGGATAAAGCTCGCGCCCGAGAAAAGAACCAATCCTACCTCGTCGCCATCTAGTCGCTGCATCAGGTCTGCGATTTCTAATTTTGCTCGGGACAACCGGTTTGGCTTGATGTCCTCCGCCATCATGCTTTGGGATACATCCAATGCGATCATGACCTGGAGTCCTTCTTGTTCAATCTCACGGACCTCAGTTCCCCACTGCGGGCGGGCAACGGCGATTATTAGCAGAGTAAGAGCCACTAAGCTGAGTGCAGTCTGCCAGCGGCGGCCTTTCCAATTAATGTTGGCTGTCAGGCGCTTAATCAGGGCGTTTTCGCCCAGCCTATCTAGGGCCTTGGACCGCTGTTTGCTCGCCCATGCAAGAAATAGGGCAGTAAATGGGACAAGTATCAGTAAAGTTAAGAATTGAGGATTTCCAAAAACCATTGTCACACCTCTAAGGAATCTTGCGGAAGACACTCTTCCGAAGGAATAGTTCGACCAAGAAGATCATCAAAGCGGGGACGATCAACCAGCCAGCCAACTCGCGATATTGATTGAAAACTTGAACTTCAATCTGTGATTGTTCAAGACTGTTAATTTCATCGTAGACCTCTTTCAGACCTTCGGTATCTTCAGCTCTGAAGTACAGCCCACCGGTTATATCGGCAACCTGTTGAAGAACGTCTTCGTCCAAAACACTTTCCTGCTGCACGATTTGTGTACCCCCAAGAAGACCTTGCACTGGTACAGGTACCATGCCAGGCTTTGCTGCACCAATGGTATATACCTTTATACCTAAAGCCTTGGCCGCTTCGGCAGCAGTTAAAGGATCGATCTGTCCGGCGTTATTTACGCCATCGGTCAACAAAATGATGACTTTGCTTTCATTCTCACTGTTGGCCAACATATTAGCCGCGTTGGCTAAGCCGAGGCCTATGGCCGTACCATCTTCGATACCAAGGTCAGTGGCCAATTGGATCTGATCTAGCGACCTTTCCAACATTCTATGATCCAATGTCAGGGGGCTTTGATTGAAAGCCTCATTTGCGAAAATCACAAGACCAATCTGATCATAGGGTCGTTTGCTAATAAAATCGCCAATAACATTCTTTGCAGCAACCAAACGATTATCTGGTTGAAAATCCAGGGAAGCCATGCTGCCAGAGACATCCAGGGCCAAAGCTATTTCGACCCCCTCACCGCTAATGGTCTCTCTGCCCTGAACGATCTGAGGTCGGGCCAAGGCCACCAGTACCATGAAGATGGTCATGAGACGCATAATCAGCAGTAACGGGCGGAATTGAATGCGCCATGATTTATTGATACTCCTGGCTAAGGCGACGGCCGAGTGCTGAAACGTAGCCGGCCTCGTATTTTTCTTCAGCCAAAGATACCGAGCAGCTAATAAAATTGGAACTATGATGGCCAATAATAGGAACCATGGGGTTGCAAATTGAAAACTCATACCTTCACCTCCGGTTGCTTAAAATTACCATTGCCTGTAACGCTGCCAGCAAGTTGTGTTAAAGGTGTAGAAGTTTCACCTTGACCACGGTTGCCATTTTGTGGAGGCGATTCTTGGGCAGGCAATTCTGGTTTAGTTTCCCTAACAATGTGGTAAGCCCGGGCCATAGTTTGCATGGCATTGGCTATTGAGGGCTTAATTTTTGAGAATTTCACGAGATCGCTGTCTTCCAGGACAATCAAGAATTCTTTAGCAATAGGGGGAGCAACAGCTGTCCCCTTTAAACTGCCTTGGATCTCTCTAGTAGTTCGCTCCAATACAGGAAAATGGAAAGTTCGGCCCATATAGATTCGAACGATATCGGATACCGCGGTGTAATATTCCTTAAATTTCCCTTGTTCAGGGAGATTAAGTCCGTTAATTCGGGCTAACTCATCAAGAGCGATTTCATGTGGTAAACGATTATCAATAGCAAGCTGGACTGATCGACGTTTGTTCCTGCGCCATAGAAGCAGGCCTAAAAGTGATATTATTAAAAGCACTACCCCACCAATCGCCCAAGGTAAAATGTTAAGATACGGCAGTTCTGCCTGGGGTTTTATATCTCGTAACTCATTATCTCCTTCAACGAGAATCGAATCTATGGTTACCGAAGCCGGTGGGACGGTGACTTCTGTTAATTGTCCCGCCCCATCGGCAACGGTAAGCAACAACGGAGGTGTTTCATAGCTGCCTGGAGCAAACAGCCTGGCATCTATTATCTGTGAAGTTGTTCTAGACCCATCGTCATTCTCGGTACTTGTCGGGGCTGATTGGGCCATTATTAAAAAGTCAGCCCACTCTCCTTCTAACTCTGGAAATATCACTTGATAATCTGCAGGATGGGTAACGCTGAGAGTCATCTCAATGGGATCACCCACCGCATATTCAACTGAATCTGGTATTGTTAAAGAGGCCTCGATCTCTGATTGAGCCTGGGCTGCTAATGGTCCAATGATGATCAACATCAGTACGGTGATCAGCAAGCCATAAATCGTCTTTCTTTGCATGATTCTTTCCCTGTCCTTTGATTAGAATTCCGATCTTCCAACCAGAGGTTTCATGTCATTGTTAATGTCGAAGTCTACGAGCACGTCGTTGGAAAAAAGAAGTCAGCGGACGCGTGTAATCCTCATCGGTTCCAATGGCAATATGGTCAACTTTTGCTCGTCTGAATATTCTTTGCTTATCATCCAACCACTGATTCATTTCTCTTTGGTACAGCTCACGCCATTGACGGTCACTCGTATCGACCCAGAGCACATCACCTGTCTCCGGATCTTCCAGTGCCAGTACCCCAACATCGGCCATATTAGTTTCGAGGGGATCGTGAAGATCCACGGCAATAACATCATGTCGCTTGTTAGTGATGGCCAGCGCCTGGCGAAATCCTTCGGGCTCTGCCATAAAGTCGGAGACAATGAAGATAATGCTTCGTCGCTTAAGAATCTGATTTACTTTTTCGAGCGCCATCTTGATATCGGTCCCTTTCCTGGCCGGCTTAAAGGCTAGCAATTCACGAATTAGGCGCAGAACGTGTCTTCGACCTTTCCGGGGAGGAATGTACAGTTCAATCTGGTCAGTGAAGATAAGGAGTCCGACCTTGTCATTATTGGTGGTTGCGGCAAAAGAGAGAACAGCGGTTAACTCGGCCGCCAGCTCTCGTTTAAACTGTTTGACGGATCCAAAGTTTTCAGAGGCGCTGGCATCGACTACAAGCATGACAGTCAGCTCTCTCTCTTCCACATAGCGCTTAACATATGGCTGGCCCATACGGGCGGTCACATTCCAGTCGATAGTTTTAATCTCATCACCGAGTTGGTATGGGCGGACTTCGTCAAATTCCATGCCCCGCCCCTTGAATATTGAGTGGTAATCACCAGCATAACTATCGTTTACCAGGCGACGGGTTCTAATTTCGATCCGCCGTATTTTCTTCATTAGTTCTGTAGAGATCATTGTTTAATCCTGATCAAAGGGGCAGTGGGAATAACATCGCTTTTCGGCACGATCTCCCCACTGCCTTATTGCCTGTAGAGTTGATTGGTCCCTTCATTAAGGTACGTTTGTGTGATCGAGAATCCTCTGAACGATATGATCACTGGTGATGTTTTCAGCCTCTGCTTCATAGGAAGTAATAATCCTATGGCGGAGAACGTCAGGGGCGATCTGTTTGATATCCTCAGGTGTTACAAAACCTCGACCTTTGATAAAGGCGTGGGCGCGTGCTGCAATAACGAGATAGATGCTCGCCCGAGGGGATGCGCCGTAGCTTATCAAGGCATTCAGGTCGCTAAGACCATTCTTCCCTGGCTCTCGAGTCGCTAAGACAAGATCCAAAACGTAATCTTTGATCTTATCATCCACGTAGATTTGCTTGACCATATCACGGGAGTGAAGAACATCATTCGGGTTAATAACTGGTTGTATGACTGGCAGAGCTGTACCGGTCATTCTATCGACAATAAGGCGTTCTTCATTTCGAGCCGGGTAATCAACCTTTACCTTTAGCATGAATCGATCAACCTGGGCTTCCGGTAGAGGGTATGTGCCTTCTTGCTCAATGGGATTCTGAGTAGCCAAAACCAGGAATAAGTCGTCCATCATAAAGGTTTCATCGGCGATCGTTATCTGACGTTCCTGCATGGCCTCTAACAAGGCGCTTTGGACCTTCGCTGGCGCACGATTGATCTCGTCGGCCAAAATAAGGTTGGCAAACAGCGGGCCTTTATGAACAGTAAAATCAGTAGTGCGGGGGTTGTAAATCTGAGTGCCAATCAAGTCGGCCGGCAGCAAATCTGGGGTGAATTGTATCCGGGAAAATTGGGCTTGTATTGCTTGGGCGACTGTTTTGATGAGCAGGGTCTTTGCCAGGCCAGGTACGCCTTCAAGGAGAATATGCCCGTCGGCTAACAAAGCGATGAGAACTCTTTCAACAAGGGCTTCCTGACCAACCATTACTTTATTGATTTCGGCCAACAGGTCCTGTAAGAAGATTGCTTCTTGTTTCACCTGCATATTCAGCTCGCGTATGGATGTCCCATTCCTTTGATTATCTCCAAAATAATGATATTTTCTGCCC
>BTQB01000125.1:0-7343 GCA_036985655.1 Anaerolineae bacterium
CTGATTCCAACCAGCCTATCCTGGCATCTGGCCGGTGCTCAAACTCCGGCACATACGGCTTGAGATCAAGAAGCGGCGTTCCGTCCAAGACGTCAAGATCCTCGACGTGAAGAATGGGACCCTCAATCCGGATAAGCTTTACCACTGACAGTCCTATTGGATTGGGCCTGGCGGGCGCCCGAGTGGCAAAGATGCCCCGGGGGACCGAATCAAGAAAAGGCGTGACGGTGAGGGACGTGCTCTGTACTTCATGTAGGTGGCAGAGCAAGATAATATGGGAGAATCCATCCAGGTCCTTCAGGCCCTCAACAAATGGAGAATAGATCTCAATAATGCCTGGACCACTAGCATCGCTGGTAGGCTGGATTGGCATGGAAACCAGGTCCGTAAATGGGCTGCGGATTACGCCGATGGGATGATAAGTGATTTTCATACGTTGTTCTCGGCTCCTTCTATGAGGTCTTCTTCAAATTACTGACAGGTCTCAATTAGAACCTTATGGCCATCATTTTACCATTTCCAACACGAATAAGACGGGTTTTCTTTCGCCGGGCAACATATCAGCGCCAGATTCTGGGTCTTCCTAGCCCGATTGCAGCTATATATTTAGTTTAACTTCTGGAGAACTGACAGCAGCTCCTCAATCGGGGGCCTGTCGGTGGGATCGCGACTTGGGTGCGCCAGGCGAACAATCCCTTTAGGATCAACGATGAAATCGCCGCCCAGTTGACTGGAGTCGCCCCGAATACCCCGCCACTTTTCCCCTTTCCACATGGCTTGGGCATAGTAGGAGATGGTCCGCCAGCCCCAGGAACGTAGCAGGGAGCGTTCCAAACCATAGGCTCTGTAAGCTGCTCGTTCTGTGTCAAGTAGTAGTGGATATGGCGACTGGCTTTCCTCCAGCCAGATCCTCGCCCAGTACGAGGTCCCAAAGGAAATGGTCACGATATCACTCTTGAGCATTTCAAAATCATCTTTGCGTGACACAACCTGGGTCACGTGGTCTCGACAAGGAATTCAGGCCAGGTGGCGCAGAAAGATGAGCAGCGTACTGCGGCCGTCTTGCCAGAAATCGGCTAATGAGACATTTTTACCGTCTATGCTCTCCAAATTGACCGATGGGGCGGCTTGTCCAATTTTAATCTGTGCCATCTTCGATACTCCTTAAGTGCGATTGATTCTGGGTAAACCTCATTCTTTCTATCAGCAGGTTGGCATTCGGCCGGCCGGTTTGCCTGTCAAGGAGTTGGCCCTGTTTATCGAGAAGCACCGTCGCCGGCACTGCTTGAACACCGTACCTGCCCGCAGCATCGCGGCCCGCACCCAGCAACAAATTTAGGTGAATGACTTCGACTGATTCAGTCGTCTGTTCTGGAATCCCATCCACGATGGGTTTCGCCAGCGCGCAAGCGCCTCACATGGGGACGAAGAACTGCACCAGAGTGAAGTTATTATCACTAATGTAGGCTAGCAAATCCGATAAGGAATCGATCCCTCTAGTTGAGCGCAAACGATGTCGCAGTTGGATGGCCAGGAAACTCGCGAGTAGGAGAATTAGCAGCCCCCACAAGATGATCGGTACAATGTTCGCTGGCATGAATGACTCCATAATTGATTGGTAACAAGATCAAATATACCTACAGCAAAAACTGGCTGGATGCAAAACCAGCCAGTTCATAAGCGAAGATGAATCTAGCAAGATTACTCTGGGCGAGTAGATAATTTAAATAGAAGATAGAGCGGGCAGAAACTGATAACGCTGGTTACGGCAAAAACGGCTGCCACGACACCCAGTAGAACGGCCAACACACCTGTCACGGTTCCAGTCACAATTAGCGCCACAATAACGAGAGCTAATGTTATCCGGATAATCCTATCTAAAGTTCCCATATTCCTATTTAGTTCCATCTGAAACCTCCATCTGAGCTTAATTTGTTAACCAATAAATGATTGAGCCAGCAAAACGATTCCAGCGATTATACCAATGCATATGACACATACGGCCGCTAGTTTGAGCAACTTTGTTCCTGTTGAGTCCATTATCATTTCGCCTTATTTTGCTTCAATTGCTCTTTAGACGAATGAGGGGCAGGAAGGTTACATATTGGGTGAAAATTAATAAACAAGGGGGATCAACTTGCGCACACGAAGCTGGTAGGCAGCGTAATTTGAAAATTTGTTGGAGAGCCACACCTCTTCACGGCGGGACTTCACATCAAAAAAGAGAAAGAGCACCAGGGCAAGCAGCAGCGTTAGCAGGCTGTTGTTAAGAAAGCCCCAACCAAGTGCCCCGAAGATAATGCCGCTATAGATGGGGTGGCGTACAAATCGAAAGGCCCCGCTTTCTACAAGAACGGCATCTTCTTTTGGGTAGGGCACGGCCGTTAAATTACGACCCAGACTCAGGACCCCAGCCACGGCCATGAGTCCACCGAACAGGCTCAGCCCGATGCCGAGAAGGAGCCCAACCGAATCCCAAGGAGCCGGCCACTTAAAAAAATCTGGCATGAGCAGTGGCGCGAAGAATATCAGCCCAAACAGCACGAATTGAATGACCACATACCATTCGCCGCTTTCTCCCCACTTGCGTTTTTCCTTCATTATCCTTCTTCCTTTGCTAAAAAAGCGGTTTGAAGCTGGCCAAACAACCGCTGACGCCGCTCTGCAGGTATGGTGCGCTTGCCCTGTTCCCTAAACAAGAAGATGGTTTGCTGAGTGCTGTCTAACACCACCCGACAATTGTGGCAGGAAGCCAGGTGATCCTTGGCCACGGCCGTCAGCTCTTCGTCCAGGTCATTGTCGATGTAGTCCGATAAATATTGTAATAGTTCTTCACATGTAATCTCTTTCATCACAATTCTCCTACACCACTAACTCGGTGAAGTACATTGCTAACTGTTCTCGCAGCAGGAGGCGCGCCCGGTGCAGACGTACTTTCGCAGCGCTCTCTGAAATCTCTAATACTTCAGCGCACTCTTTCGTGGATAACCCTTCGATCTCGCGAAGCATGAAAACAGCCTTCAATTTTGGTGGCAGGGTCGCAATGGCTCTGTCCAGTTCGGCCGTTATTTCCGCCTCTGACAGATATCGTTCTGGCACTTGACTCCAATCTACATAGATCGCGGGAATGGGAATTGCTTCATCGTCGTCAATGTCTACTGCCAGTGAAGAAACCGGCCGTCGTTTTCGCAGCCGATCTTGACAAAGGTTGTAAGCAACCCGGTAAAGCCAGGTACTTAACTTAGACCGCCCTTCGAACTGTTCCAGCTTCTCAAAAAGGCGCATGAAGGCGTCTTGAACTACCCCTTCCGCCTCGGTCTCATCCTCCAATAAGCCCACTGCCAGACGGTAGATTCTATCAGAGTAAGTTTCAAAGAGAATAGCGAAAGCGTCCGCATCGCGGTTGCGTAACGCCGATAGTAATTCCTGTTCACTGTGCATAGCGCTCCTCGCTCTTTAGACGATCATTCGGCTTTTTGGTTACAAATTTGCTCTTTTCCCAAAATATGTGTGTATAACGGACATATACATGAAAATGAAACTTCAAGATGTTGCCGACTCTAATCGGTCCGCCAAAATAATATCATCCGAATTTTTGTTCCATTCGTATATCTCATTAAACCGCGCGGTTGACCATGCTTTTTCGGCGCCGTTCGTGAGATGACACCCTCAGAGTTATTCGTAGTCGTCGTCGATGAGCTTGTGCCTGTTGCGGTTTCGGACATCGATGGTGATGGCGACTATGATGAGGACGATCTGGTAGCCAAAGGGTACACCGTTATCTCAAACGGGGTGAAAGCTGATTTCATTGTGAATGGTTTATAATAGATCAGTGTAATCTGTTCAACAGTCAAAAACGGGGCAGCGATCGAGCCTCATCATTGCTATAACAAAGTGTACAACTTTTCGACCCCCTTCTAAAGTCTAGCGTTGGCTATTTGCCCACTATACAATAAGGGCCTATACATAAAATTAGTCCCACTCGTGAAACGCCATTGATCGTCCAGCAATTAGACGACGAAGAATTACTCGATCTAATAACGCAGAAAAATGAGGTCGCTTTAAGCGAATTATACGATCGTTACAGCCGTCTCGTCTTTAGCGTGGCTTTTGGCGTAGTCGGCGACCGTGGATCCGCCGAAGAAATCACCCTGGATATCTTCATCCAAATCTGGGAAAAAGCCCACACATATCGAGTCGAACGGGCGAAGGTATATACCTGGTTGACCCGCATGACCCGGAATAGATCCATCGATATCTTGCGCCGGGAGAACGTGCGGCCGTTGAAACACAGCCTTGTCTGGGCTGAAGTGGCGAATGAGCCCGCGGCCGATGATGATGCCCCTGAAACAGTCGCCCACCTGGCCATTCAAAAAGTACGGGTACAAAAGGCGATGGCAGACCTTTCCGATGATCAAAAGGATGTTCTAGCCCTGGCCTTTTTCAGGGGTTACACGCATTCTGAAATCGCCCGTGAACTTAACTTACCTCTGGGAACAGTGAAAGGGCGCATTCGATCAGGCATGCAAAAGCTGCGCGCTTTACTGGTGGAGGAATAATAGAAGTTTATTACATCCAGCTCGAAAGAGACTGCGTATAATAATAATAGCGAACATGTTTTAAAGAGTGAACGATGCCTGACGCGGAATACAAACACATTCTCGAGCTCATACCTGCCTATGCCCTCAATAGCCTGGATGCTGATGATGCGACACTGGTGTCCCAGCATCTGCCGGGTTGTGAATCATGCCAGGCAGAGATGGCCGCTTACGAAGGCGTGATTGACTTGATGCCGCTGGCGGCTCCAGATGTTCAGCCATCGACGGCGCTGAAAGGGCGTCTGATGGCTCAAATACAAGCTGCGCCCACCGCGGATAGGGTCGCGGCCGTTACTCATAGGCAGTTAAAGCCTGAGCGAAGCTGGTGGAATCAGATAAGTGAAGCGATTCAAGACCTGTTTGCAGGTCCTCGTTGGCGGCCGGTCCTGTTTCTATTCATTGTAGCCTTGCTAGTCAGCAACGTGCTCCTGTGGCAGCGGGTCAATCAGCAGGATGATGCCCTTCCTGGTTGGAAGCAAATTGCCCTCACCGGATCGGAGGTTGCCCCCCAGGCTACAGGCGTCATTTACATCAACCCCAATGGTCTGAAAGGGACGCTTGTCGTTGATAGGCTGCCTCAGCTAAGCCCCGATGAGCAGTATCAACTGTGGTTAATCCAGGATGGCCACCGCATCAGCGGCGGTGTCTTTTCTGTCGATAGTGATGGTTATCGCGGGATACAGATCGAGTCTCCCCAACCGCTTCAGAATTTTGGCGCCTTTGGCATTACCATCGAACCGGCCGGTGGCAGTCCTGGGCCAACCGGCGAACGCGTCCTCGGCTACAATTTGTGAGGCCTGGGACACTCAACACCATTTACTCCCCCTTAACCTCTCCCTGCAAAAGCTTAACCCATGGGAGGTCTGTCCCCACTGCCTTAAATAGTCGGCGATCCAGCGTCCAGAACTCAGCTTCGAGCAGCTCAGCCAGGGCGAGGTAGTGAGCGTCATAAGTGGCCGCTAGCGTATAGTGTTGCGTAAGGCTCAATGCAATTCGATGCAAATGGATGTCCCATTGAACGCGTATCGGCAAGGACAGTGCGGCCTCCAACGACAATTTCACCGACTTGTCGCCGATCAGGTCATATCGATGATATTGGTAAATTGCGTTGGTCACTTCAAAGTAGATCAGCGGCGGGGCAGCAAAACGCCGGCCGTCACTCTCCCACTGCTCCCACTGTGGGAGTACGAGTTGGTCGCCGGGATCGGTGACCAGGCGAACAACCAGGCTGGCGTCAACGCATATCCATGAGTCGGGCATCTCGCTCCTCCCGCATCCGGATGATGATCTCTTCTGGTGGCGTTAATTCCGCGCCTTTGAGATCGCGAGCGATCTCTACTCTAGCCTGGTCAACGCGTTTCCGCCAATCCACATGACCTTGATCAGCGGCCTTCAAGCGATAGTATTTGGCCAGGGATAATAAGACGATCTGTGGTTCACCAGATCGCTCGACAATAATGGTCTCCTGATTGATGACCACTCGCTGCATCATTTCTCCAAAGCGAACACGGGCTTCCGTCGCGCTTACTACTCGTTCCATTAAACGCCTCCATCAATATATGATTAATCGATCGATTGATGGAAACATTATATCATAGTTCAACGATTAGAGATAGCCAAAGCCAGCCTATCAAAGAACACACGCTCTCAATTCTAAGCTTCGGCCCGTATCATAGATGCCGGCTCGTGGCCCCACTTGTGGCCCCACTTGTGGTCCAACTCGTGTTCTTGCAGCCACATACAAATCCTCAACAGCCCGTTGAAAGGCCCCCGGCTGAGCAGACAGATCTCCGTCACCTGGCTCCGCGCCCGTAGAGTGACCAGCGGTATTGGTGGATCAACCCGGCTGGCCAGCACCAGGTGCAGCGTCCGCGGCGAGTGAAGCAGAATCTTTGCTAGCAGGTCGTGCACACGCTTGTCTTGAATCAGGTGATAGTCGTCAAGCTCCAATACGTAGGCTTGCTTTATCTGATTCAACTCGTTGATCAGGCCGGCAGCTATGATTTGTAGAGGGGGTTTCTCTGCAGAGTTAACCAACATGTAGGACCCCACCACATGCCAGATACCCGGCCGCGCCCACGCTTCCCGATCTCCCAGGAGCGGTTTGATGACGTTCAACAGCAGCCAGATGGTGGCCGACAGGTGCAGAACCAACCCGGGCACTGAGATACAAACTGCTGATTACGCCTTTTAGCCCATGCTGTTTGCTGCCAACTGGCGCTTTCGTCAGGTCTAATCTGGAGATATAGTCAATTCTGATGAGCGGTGTAAAATAAGAGAAGTGTTATTTATCATCAGGCAACCTTGTCACACGACCAACAAATCAAGGAGTGAAATAATATGAGAACGATAGAACTGCTGGCAGGCGTGAAATTTAACGAGAAGCAGCCTCATGCCCAATCATTGCACAGCAATAAGGATGCTAGGGCTTTGCGTTTTGCCTTTTTGCCGGGTCAAAGTATCAAGGCTCACGATGCCCCCCATTCCCCTGTTCATTTAATGATTCTTCAGGGGAAAGGGGTGTTTACCAGCCAGGATGGCGTGGAGCGGGAGTGCGGTCCAGGGATGATGATTATCTTTGATGCCGGTGAAACCCACACGGTGCGCGCTCTGGAGGAAGATTTGGTCTACGTTTCCATCTACAATGGTGTGCCCACAACCTCTGAAAGTGAGCATCGCAAAATGGTGGAAGCGGAAGAGCTGGATCACCCACACGATTGATGTCGACTAAAAACTGAGCGCGAG
>BTQB01000126.1:0-7288 GCA_036985655.1 Anaerolineae bacterium
GAGACCGAAGTTTCACCGGAAACCTTGGCCAAAATCGAGAAAGAGTTGCGCGATTTGGCGTGAGCGAAATAGGAGATTACTATGTCCATCCCGGCCATTCTTATAGGCGTATCCTTACTACTGGCATCAATACTCATTGTGGCAGGGCCGCTGCTCGATAAGAGGCGACCTAAATCTTCAAGTGGTTATAAGAAATCCTATAGATCACAGAATAGCTATGACCAGACCTTGCTAGCTCTGCGCGATCTGGATTTTGACCACCAGCTAGGCATTGTGGCTGAAGCCGACTACCAGCAGATCCGAACCCAGCTGCTGGCTGAGGCAGCCCAAGCTATTGAGCAAACCATGCCAGAAGATGAGGATCTTGAGCAGCTCATTGAAACAGCCGTGCGCAACCGCCGGCGACAAATAGGTCATGGCCAAGGCCAGTGCGATTATTGCGGGGCGCTTCTGGATCTGACTGATAAGTTCTGTGCGGCGTGTGGCAGTGAAGCAGGCAGTACTTGTCCACAATGCCAGCAGTATATCGAGCGCGGCGAGAAATTTTGTGGATCTTGCGGCGCGCAATTGGCAGTCACGACAGGAGTAGCCATATGAAGAAGAAGCTTATACTTGCATTAATCATCTTGACGGCCGTGCTCCTGCTGGCTGTTCCTGTTATTGCCCAAGATGAAGAAGCAACAGGGGTTATTACCGGACGTATCATCAATCGCACCCAGGACGGATCTGTTCCAGAAAAGCTAGATTTGATGCTGCACGCCTGGGATGAGAATTTCGATGAGAAGTTTATGTTAGATACTAACTCGAAAACGGACGGCACCTTCGAGTTTAGGGAAGTGTCACTAGACCCCAAATTGCTGTATGCGGTGATGCTCACCTATGATGATACCGTCTATGCCTCCGAACCGGTCACCGTGATAGAAGGGCAAACAAAACTATCTTTGGAAATACCAATATACGAATCAACAACAGATACCTCTTCAGTCAAAGTTGAGCGCCAGCACATCCTCTTCGATACAGACCTAGACGGCCTTATGGTGGCAGAAATCTATATCTTGTCCAACACGGGTGACCGAACAATCATCGGTCAAGCAAACGAAGAAGACGCGCCAATCTCTTCATTAATGTTCTCTTTACCTGAAGACGCCACAAAAATTTCTTTTAATGAAACTAGCCGTGGCGGACGTTTTATCCTTACGCCTGGTGGATTTGTTGATACAGCGCCGGTACGCCCAGGGTCAAATATAAGCCAGGTTGTGGTAACCTACGTGCTGCCATATGAAGATGGGCTGACTTATTCGTGGGTGGCTAATTGGCCAGTAGAACGATTGAATTTCATGGTAACCTCTGGCATTGGCCTGGCGCTTGAAGGTGACAATCTAACTCGTGTGGGAACCCAGCAGCTGGACGGTGGAGGTGAAGTGGATATTTTTAGCCATGAATCCGTCAATTCTGGCGATAAGGTAACAGTTGCCCTATCCGGAACTCTTTTACGGCCATTAATCGCGCCAGAAGGTGACATGACGACCACGGCCCAAACAGATGCTAGATTTTCTTCACAAAAAAACCTTGCCCTTGGCGGCGTGGCTCTAGGTCTCGTCGTGTTGGGCGTTGGAGTATGGTGGTACCGGCGTCCGGACCCTGAAGATCTTTTCGATGTGGAGGATAAATCTGAAGCCAGTTATGATCAATTATTGACTCAGATCGCCTTACTGGACGAAGCTCATGATCGAGGTGAGATTAACAGTTCCGATTATATTAGCCAACGAGCAACAATGGTTCAGCAGGCTAAAGCAATCTTGGCACCGTCATCCGAACAGGATGAGGCGAGCCCTTCACCAAGTTACTAGGAGTGTTATTATGTACTGTCAATATTGTGGCGAAGCGATGGAAGATCCGGCCGCCCAAAAATGTCAAGAATGTGGTCGTGAAGTTACTGTTCCAAGTCGAGGTTTTCGGTCGAGAGCCTTATTCCTTCTGGCTGTCCTGACTCTGGTCGTAGCGCTGGTTTATTTAGTACGTCAGCCAGCTGGCGCACCAAATGTGGTCCAATCCTATGGCACAGGCCGTGTAAGCGGCGCAGAAAATCAGACCAAACCAGGCGCCGGTGATGTTGCTCGGACTGAATCAGAAAGCTCCGAACCCGCAAATGTCGTGGCAACAAACCAGATTTCCCTACCGGACAGTTACCGACTACCGATTAGTTTTGGTGATATCGGCCCCCAGCTTCTGGCTGCAGGCGCCATTGACTACGACCGCTTTGTACAGACCTATGAGCGAGCGGGGCAAGCGCTAAACGAGGTTCAATTGGCCATTCTTACTGAGGGAAGCCCTGCGCCTGTTGTAGTCGATCGAGACAGTGCTTACTTCTTACTCAACTTTCTTTGGGCCTTTGGTCTGACCAATCAAAATCCATTGTTGGATGAAGGACCCCTCATGGAATACAGTGAGGGTGATATTGGGCGCTTTGCCTCCACGGGTGGTTGGACGCTAGGAAAGCGACCTGCGACCGAACTCTATTCCAGTGCCTCACTCGTCCCTCTCACATCAGAACAGCAAGCACGGCTAGAAAACGTGTCTTACAACGTGTACCGGCCTTGCTGCAATAATAATACTGCCTTCGCCGACTGCAACCATGGCATGGCCATGTTGGGATTGCTAGAGATCATGGCAGCGCAGGGAGCATCTGAGGATGAAATGTTCGAAGCCGCAAAATATATGAACAGCTTCTGGTTCCCGCAACAGGCACTGGAAACAGCTGCTTTCTTCCAAGCAACCCTTAATTTGGAGTATAATGATGTGGATGGCCGCATGGCAGTTGGGCCGGAGGTTTTCGCAAGTTCTGGCTTCCAAAGCGTTCGCCAGTGGCTGGCCAGCAATGGGCAATTGGAACAGGCGCCTAATAGCGGCAGCGGTTGTGGCGTATAGACTTTCTAGAATCAGGCGTCGATCCAGGCATAGGCGAGGACAAAGCAAAAAACAGTGAAATAATAGGCCATTTGGCTGACACAACCATAGGCCAAAGATCCATCACGCTGTAAATGAAAGTTGCGTACAATGACCGCATCTATATACTTTTGCCAATAAGAAAATGTCTCAGTACCAAATATATCTGCCCGATCTTACGTTCTACCAAGAGGCAGTCGCCTGCCAATTTGCCTGCCCTGTGCGTACAGATGCCCGTGGCTATGTAACAGCTATTTCCAGAGGGGAGTATGAACGGGCTTACTTGATCGCCCGTGAAACCAACCCGTTCGCATCGACCTGTGGCTGGGTGTGCGGTGCGCCATGCGAGGCTGCCTGCCGTCGGGGGAAAATTGATGCTCCCATCGCCATTCGCGCTCTGAAGCGATTTGTCAACGACCGTTACGGCATTTATCTTGGAGAGAGTGGGCGTTCTCATCAGCCGCCGGCCTGGCTCACTTACACTGGCCCGACCGATGCCTTCGACTTAGGAAATTCTAGCCTACCCACGGGCCGAAGCGGTTTGACAGCGTCTCGCAAGGGTAGAGAGAAAACAGGCAAGCGGGTGGCAGTTGTTGGCGCTGGTCCAGCTGGTCTCTCCTGTGCCCATGATCTAGCCTTGCTTGGTCACGAGGTGGTTATATTTGAGGCAGCCTCGTCGGCTGGTGGAATGCTGCGTATGGGTGTGCCTGAGTACCGGTTGCCACGAGAGCTAATAGATTTGGAAATCCAGGCCATCTTATCCCTCGGACCAACACTTAAACTCAACCAAGCCCTGGGACGAGACTTCAGCCTGGCCGACCTGCGTCGTGAATTTGAGGCGGTATTCATTGGTATCGGCACTTATCAAAGCCGAATGTTGAACGTAGAAGGCGAACAATTAGACGGTGTATTACGAGCGGTAGACTTTCTGATTAACGTCAATCTCGGAGGCTACAATCTCGACCTGGGAAAACGGGTCGTGGTTATTGGCGGCGGGAGCGTGGCCATGGACGTGGCCCGAACGGCTGCCCGCCTTGGCCAGCCAGCCCAGTCAGGAGGTGATTTAGAAGTAGCCCTTGACGTTGCCCGCACGGCCGTGAGGCTTGGCGCGACCGAGGAGGTCCAATGTCTAGTCGTTGAAGATCGGAAAGAAATGTTGGCGGATCCCTTCGAGGTTGCCGAAGCGGAAGAAGAGGGGGTGGTGATTCATAATCGTGTTGCCCCCAAGCGCATCGTAGACACAAATGGCCGGGCTACTGGCGTTGAAACGCTGGACGTAATTCGAACCTTCGACGAAAGCGGTCGCTTCAATCCACAGATGACACCAGGCTCCGAGGAGATCTGGGATTGCGACAGCGTGATCATCGCTATTGGACAGACAGGCGAATTGGAATGGGTAAAACCAGATGACGGGTTAGAAGTCAGCCCTCGGGGCACACTCGTCATAAATAATCAAACATTAGCAACCACAGCTCCCGGAGTTTTTGCTGGCGGAGATATTGCTTTTGGTCCCCGGCTCATCATTACGGCCGTGGCTGACGGGCAGCGGGCTGCCCGCAGCATCCACACTTACCTACAAAATGTCCAACCCAGGGTCGTTCGTAAAGGCTATTTTACTCCAGTACCCAATCGAGAGTATGCTGACGTAGGCCCGATACGCAATTATCTGCGCTGGCAGCGTCAACTGCCTGCGTCTCTGCCGATTGAGCGGCGCATTGGTGTCTCCACGGTGGAAATAGGCTTTGATGAGATCAGTGCCAAGGAACAAGCCAACCGCTGCCTGGTATGCAGTATCAATCCGATTTTTGATGGAGAACTGTGTATCTTGTGCAACGGCTGTGTTGACGTGTGCCCTACCGATTGTCTGAAACTTGTCCCGATTTCAGAAGTTTCGGGAGATCGGGAAGTCGCGGCGATTATTGGCAGCAAGAGCGAGGAATGGGTCGAAGTTTCGGCTATGCTGCTAGATCCAACGCGCTGCATCCGCTGCGGACTTTGTGCCATGCGCTGCCCAACTGAAGCGGTTAAAATGGAAACCTTTGTATTTACAGAAGAAATCACCTTCGATAAATAGGAGAAAATCGTTTTATGGGGAAAAGATCATTAATTTTTCTTGTCGCTTTAGCCATTCTTGCCCTGACTTTGGTCGCATGTGGGGGCAACGGAGGAGACGACTCCCAAACGGGAGCTACTGAGCTAAATGTTTCAGTAAAGGATGAGTTTAATTTCGATCCAAATACGCTTTCCGTAAAAGCTAACGATGAAATTACTTTGACCTTTGAAAACACAGGCACTCTAAAACACGCCTTTGCCCTTCTAAAAGAAGGGGTAGATCTTGAACATGCCTTGGAAGAGGACGAAGAGGAATTGCACGAGGAGTTACTCCTGGAAATACACGAAATTGCGTCGGGCGAACGCGCTACTGAGACGTTCACTGCACCGTCAGCTCCGGGCGATTACGTTTTCTTGTGCACAGTTCCGGGACACGCCGAGGCTGGCATGGTGGGTACACTGACAGTCACACCATAGCAAACAATGCCTTCAATAATCTTAGTAAATTTCGAACAGAAAACACCATCTGCTGTCCTACCGTTTCATCAAAGGAACTTAGGAGGAAGCAATGTCCACACCTAATCGATTTAATCGTGTAACAGAATCTCGCGTCTGGCGTTCCATTTTTAGGCACGGTTGGCCCGACAATCCGCTTGACCGATCGTTGGCGATGACCAGCAATGTCTTCTTACATCTACATCCGGTAAAAGTTAGCCGGAAAAGTCTGCGGTGGAACTACTCTTTTGGTCTGGGCATCATTGCCTCTATTTTATATGGCGTTCTGGTGTTCACCGGCGTCCTGCTCATGTTTTACTACGTGCCATCGGTGGAACGAGCTTATCCAACGATGAAAGAGATTCAATTATCCGTACCCTTGGGCCAGTTCACCCGCAATATGCATCGCTGGGCTGCCCATGGCATGGTGCTTGTGGTTGTTCTACATATGGTCAGGGTGTTTTACACAGGGGCATACAAGCCGCCACGCGAGTTCAACTGGATTATTGGCGTCATATTGTTGCTGCTTACCCTAGGTACCAGTTTTACCGGTTATTTGTTGCCCTGGGACCAACTGTCATACTGGGCAATTACAGTCGGAACAAATATTGCCGGGTACGCGCCAGCGGTCGGACCGAGTATGCGTGATATACTGTTGGGCGGAACCGAGGTGGGACAGGGTACACTTATTCGCTTTTACACCCTCCACGTGGCGTTATTGCCGCTATCATTAGTGCTTTTGATTTCAGTGCACATGTGGCGCGTGCGAAAAGATGGAGGACTGGCTGCAAACGATGTCCCAGAAGACGAGTAGTTCCGTGGAGAAAGAAATGACAAAGGAAATCCCGGTCACGGATGAAATATACCCGAAAGACAGCGGCAAAACTTACGCTTTGGTCGAGTTAGTTCGCGGAAAAAGCCCACATGTGGGCAAAGGACCCGATGGCACTGTCTTTTCCTTCCCAGTCGTTCTTTTATGGGAGATCATCTTGCTGTTGGCGGTGACCCTGGCCATATTTATTTTTTCGCTGGTCAAACAGGCTCCCCTAGATTCGATAGCCAACCCCCAGATCACGATCGATCCGGCCAAAGCGCCCTGGTACTTTGTTGGCCTGCAAGAGCTCCTGGAACATATGCACCCAACTCTGGCAGGGGTGATCATCCCGACTATTTTAGTTCTGTTCTTGATCGCCCTGCCCTATATCGACTACTCACGGGCAAATGTCGGTGTCTGGTTTTCGACGGCTCGTGGTAGACGCATTGTTGTTTGGACAGCCGTATACACCCTCGTTGTCATGCCAGCCTATATTATTTTAGATAATGCCTTTAGCCTGCGTGAGCTTCTGCGAGATATCGTCCCACAGTGGGTAAGCCAGGGTTTACTCCCAGCACTCATTTTAGGCTTGCTCGTTGTAATTCCATTGATTGTTCTATGGCGCA
Organism: Anaerolineae bacterium; assembly: GCA_036985655.1. Taxonomy (GTDB): domain Bacteria; phylum Chloroflexota; class Anaerolineae; order Promineifilales; family Promineifilaceae; genus UBA11865. Next base: position 6,934 of record BTQB01000126.1, read on the forward strand.
AAAAGGCCAGCAGGCGTGAGTTGATTCTGATCTTGTTTACGATCATGATTGTATCGGCCGTTGTTTTTACGGTGAGCGGATTTCTGTTTCGGGGGCCAGGTTTCAAAATGTACTGGCCATGGGAAATGCCAGGTGGTTACAACCCCTGGGATGACCTGTAGGTTATAAACGATAGATGAAAGGTCATACTCAATGACAACTACTAATCCTCAAAAAAATCAAAAAAAGAAAGGAATTACTCGACGCCGGTTTCTTGGTATGGCCTGGGCGGTTTCTCTTACAGCGCTGCTTGGGCAAGCCGGCGTGGCTTTGTTGCAATTCTTCAAGCCGCGTGTTGAACCCGGGGGTTTTGGCA
>BTQB01000127.1:0-7230 GCA_036985655.1 Anaerolineae bacterium
ATGAAAATCCCCTCATTGATGGCGGTTTTTCATCCAAGGAAATTGCCAGGTTTATTCAAAGCGATTGGGTTCTAGAAAGGACGAAAAAAGATATTATTGAATGGCCAGTTGGATTTGGCACAGAAGTGCCGGGCGAAATAGTCGTAAAATGGGGTCCGATACCAAGGGGAACTCAAATTCTCAGGAATCCTGTGGTAAATATTTCCCTTGTCCCTCAGTGAGGGAACCCCTGTCCAAGTATATTGGACTGACACGTGCTGTCAGATAAGCCAACAAGCGATCAAAGAAGAAATTTGACCTGGTTCTGTGACTAGTTTGAATATTGGTTGTAAGGAAGGGCTCTGCCTCTCGGTACTGATATCAATTTATATATTGCCGATTGGCCAATCGATAAAGTCCATCGTCCGCGAGCTTGAAGTTGACTTCGCCCTGGGGGACATAGGATTCTATCTGGAGTGCTCCGCTGTCCATGGCTTCCCAGATTAATTGAAACGGCCGCTTTGCCTCATCCCATTTTTCGGCTATGAACAGGCCGTGCCCGGGTAATATTGTAAAGGCGATCTTCCTCGGATCACCGGGATGCCTTAAGGCTTCACAATTGGAGAATGCTCTCTTAATTGCCCTGGCCTGGGCGGCCGAACCGCAGGATACCGGGTAGTGGTAGTAAGCATCTTCAAGCGGCGCGTAGGCGACTTTGCCGGGGTCAAAGGCCCCTACCCCCCTATGACCATGGAGCTTTGATCTGGCAACTGGAACAGACACAGTTCCGGTTCTCCCGTTTCCGCTTATATCCGATAAGCTAACTTTAGGCAGGTCACCATCCATGTCCATCATCTCGAAGGCCTCCGAAGACGGTGGGCTGTTCATCAGTCCATCAACGGGCCGGGTTATGACGCCTAATTTGTTCGACTGAATACCAACAATCACGGCCAGTTCATTGTCCGAAATTTCACCTTTGCTCACCGGCCGGGCGCTTCCCGTTATGGTGGCCACCAGGACGCCTAAATCGGGATCCCAGGTTGAATAGCAGCCTTCACTATACTGGTTGGCGATGGCATCGTTCAGAGCAGGTACATCGATCATATTATCGATGACCACCATTTGTGTGAAAAAACCGCGTTTATCCAATTCACGGCCGGCTTTTTTCATCGCCCCGGGCGTGGACATCCTGGTCCATACAGCTTTAGAGATTGGCGGAACGACTGCCTCATTTTCAGTAACATCTCCCGAGCTCAAAGCGGTTGTCAATCTCTGGACTATATCTCCATAAAAGAAGGTTTCGGCAGATCCATCTATCCGGGGGTGAGCTCCTACTAAATCAAAAAGATAGGCCTCTTCCGGCGAATCGTCACCAACCAGGAGAAGTACCCGCAGGCACATGGTCTGGGCCTGAATAACCCGCTCCAGGGATAAGATTGGCCCGCCACGCTTTCCTTGTTCGTAGAGCGTTAGGTGAGCTTTCGATGCCAGCCCCGGAAATGCAAATTTCTCCGGCGTTGGGGTTGGAGTTGACAGGGCGCGCCGCAAGCGTTCGATATTGGCCTCGAACTCATTCGGGGTAATGTGTACGAGGGTACATATGCCTGGGAACTTATTCAGCTTGAATCGACGCCGGGCGTTGAATAACAGCGATTTCCTCCAATTGAGAGGCTGCCCAAATAACGCCGAGGTTAAAACCAAATCAGTACCGTCATCCGGCCGATCTTGAACAACGTGATTTTGTTCGCCGAAGCCAGCCATCAGCCTATCAGCTACCTCGGCCGTCATTTCCGTTGATGGACCAGGCACATAACAAACGTGAAGCCGTTCGACCCAGTCATGGGTCAATTTGGACGAATTTAATATCCCTTTTGTTGTTAATTCAACATTCATAGAAATTTTCAATTGGATCCTGTTAGTGCATGATCAGGCGCAAGGAAAAGTGGCTATTCGTCCACTTAGGGTCTGATATCTCTCTTGTTCGGCTGACCACTGATTAATTGTTGTGGCTTCGACGAAATGTACTTTACAATTATAGGTTTCAGCAAAGCTGTTGGCAACGAAAAAGCTGTTGGCAACGAAAAAGCTGTTGGCAACGAAAGAGTCTGCTGAAAAGAGCTCACGCAAAGGCGCAGGCCAGCGCGCGCTGGCGGTCGCAAAGATACTCTAGGGTAAACCTGTGACATCGACGTTATCTGAGTTTTTTCAATGTAGTCACGAAAAATTAGCGATTTGTTAATCAGCCAGCGTCATAGGCCCTCTGTCGGCCGCCTTCTTTGAAAATAGGACACAGATTGACACGGATTTCACGGATTAGAATTGGCATGATTCTACGAATATCGTCATTTTCATCCATCGTGAAGCGCTACGGCGCATGAGAACTCTAATGTAGTTATCGCAAGTGGATGATGAAGCAACAGCCGCCATCCGACGTAGGATTAGTTAGGTCCTGAAATTATTAATGATTTATGCGCTGGTTCAAAAGTGGCTGAAAAATGCCTTAATACAGGAGGGGCATCGACCATGCGCAAGCCTCGAATATCAGCCCGAAAACTGTTTACATAACATAATACTTCGGCCAGGTAGTCCACATGGCTCTGGGTGTAGACGCGCCGGGGAAAAGCCAATCGAACCAGTTCCATAGCGGCCGGTTGTTCTGATCCATCAGGCTGGCGGCCGAACATGACCGATCCAATCTCAACGGAGCGAATACCGCCCTCGATATAAAGCACAAGAGATAGAGCCCAGGCCGGATATTCGATCTGTGGGATATGCGGCAGCATACTCTTGGCGTCAATATATATTGCATGACCTCCGGGAGGTCTCACAATGGGAACGCCTTCGTGGGTCAAGATCCGTCCCAAATAGGCCACCGATCTTATCCGGTACCTGAGATAATCCTCTTCCAGAACTTCCTCCAGGCCTACTGCGATGGCTTCCAGGTCGTACCCTGCAAGACCGCCATAAGTTGGGAACCCTTCAGTTAATATCAGCGTGTTTTTGCAATTCTCAGCTAAAACATCGTCATTGAGGGCTAAAAAACCGCCAATATTAGCCAGGCCATCTTTTTTTGCGCTCATGGTACAACCATCGACATAGCTAAACATCTCTTTAGAAATTTCGAGAGGTGTCTTTTTTTCATAGCCCTTCTCTCTCGTCTTGATAAACCATGCGTTTTCGGCAAACCGGCAGGCATCCAGGAACAAGGGGACCTTATTTCGGCGGCAAATCTGGCTGGCGCGCCTGATGTTGTCCATGCTAACAGGCTGGCCGCCGCCTGAATTGTTGGTCACTGTTATCATCGCCAGCGGAACGCGACCCGGGTTTTCAGTGATGGTGCGCTCCAGCTGCTCAAGATCGATATTTCCCTTAAATCGGTGATAAAGCGCTGGCTGTCGCCCTTCGGGTATGGGAATATCGGCCGCCGCAGCGCCCCTGTATTCAACATTGGCCCTGGTCGTATCGAAATGGGTATTGTTAGGGACGATGTCACCAGGTTTAAGCATGTTTCCAAACAGTATCCGCTCGGCCGCTCTTCCTTGGTGGGTGGGAAGTACATGTTTAAAGCCGGTAATACGACGGACAGCGTCCTCAAATTTGTAGAAGGAGCGAGCGCCAGCATAGGATTCATCACCGAGCATCATACCCGACCACTGGCGTGATGACATGGCCCCAGTGCCTGAATCGGTCAAGAGATCGATTAATACGTCTTCAGCTTTCAGCCGGAATAAATTGTAGCCTGCGTTCTCTAACGCTTCGATACGCTCTTCTCGAGTAGTCTGTCGAATTGGCTCAACGGTTTTTATCCTGAATGGTTCGATAATGGTCTTAAATTTCACCGTATCCCTCCAGGGAATAAATTAATCACTCATTCGCCGAACCAGCCTCAGACTCGATTTCAGGCTCTTTAAGGGTGATTCGCAGGAAACGTTCAGCAAATTTGAAGCCAACGATTTTACCTGTCTCCTTGTTCCACTTCTTGATTGGTTCCTCTGGGTCCCATTCACCAAGCTGGCTTACATGCTGGCGCAGCGCCTTAATCTTCAGATCCATTGTTTCGGTTATGTCAACGAAATAGTTGGCAGGATCTTTTGGGTTGGACACATAAATGTAATTGACCTTGTGGGGTGATAAACCTTCAGCCTCCAACTCTGGGTATAGAAGTGGCATCTCTGCGGCCGGGAAAGCTGCATCCAGGGCCGCAGTTCCGGCAGCCCGATGATCCGGATGGTTAACCCGATTTTCGCTTGGGAAGTAATTTGTCGGATCACCACAAATAATGGCGTTTGGTCTATAGCGCCGGATTAGCCGCACCAGCTCTTTGCGCAGCTCAAGCGACGGCTGCAATAAGCCATCTTGATACCCCAAGAAAATACATTCTTTAGCTCCTGCTGTTTTCGCGGCCGCCCTCTGCTCCGATCTTCTCGTTTCGATAAGTTTTTCTGCTGTCATTCCTTCTTCATGGCTGCCGATATTGCCATCGGTAATCACAATGTAATAGACTTCACTGCCGTGTATCGCCCATTTGGCGGCCGTTCCGCCGGCCGAAAATTCGATATCATCCGGATGGGCGTAGATCAACATTGCTCTCTTGGGGATATATGTTTCACTCATACAATTATTTATTCCTCCATTTCTTTTTCAAGGTTGGCCTATTATAGCCGAGAACCTCTTTTCCCGGAGAACCCTGGGAGCCCAAACACCTGTTTAAGCCGTCATGCACCTCAATTTCTAAAACCAGGAGGATATGTTACAATATTATGTTAAGAATAACAGTCGTATGGAAATAATACGGTAAATGGTGCTTGCCAGGTAAATTTATTAAAATAACAATCTCTCAAGGTATTTCAAAAGAATCTTAATCCGTGGTGAAAATTGTCTTAACAGCGACACAGAAGGCTAGATTTCTATCGACGAGAAGGAAATAAAAGATAAGGATATTGGTGATAATTTATGAGTTTGCTGAATAAAGCTCACGCAAAGACGCCAAGCCGCAAAGATTCTCTGGTGAAAATCCGGTGACATCGAAGTTATCTGAGTTTTTTCAGTGGAGCCATCTGTTATGATCCTATTTCTTTCGAAGCAGTCGTCTAGCGAAACTATATTGACTTGAAAGAGTTTATCAGGATCAGGACCAAGAGCAGGGTAGGAAGGAACCAGGGAAGTTGATTGTTGACACGCATTGCCATCTCGATTTTGAATGGTTTGACGATGACAGGGAACAGGTAATTGAGCGGGCTGGGGCGGCCGGCGTCAGCAACATCATCGTTCCGGCGCTCGATTTGGCTAACAGCCGGACTGTATTGGAGTTAGCCGGCCAATACGAAAGCGTATTCGGCGCCGTCGGCGTGCACCCTAATTCATCAGCAAATTGGGAGGATAATTGGATCGACGCCATAAGCGATCTGGCTCAGCAACCTAAGTGCGTCGCGATAGGTGAAATCGGGCTGGACTATTATCGCGATAGTTCGCCCAAATTAGTCCAGCAGACCGCCCTGGAAGCCCAGCTTCATCTGGCCTGGAAGCGCAATTTGCCGGTGATAATCCACAACCGTGATTCTGATCATGATCTGATAAACTTGCTGAAAGCTTCACCAATTGCTGGCAGGGACCATCCAGGGGTGCTGCATTCATTCTTAACAAGTTGGGAGATAGCGGAGCAGGCCCTGGATTTAGGGTTTTATATTGGATTTACCGGTCCGATTACTTACAAGAATTCCGATTCACTTCGCCAGGTCATTAAGAAGGTTCCCCTGGACCGGATCTTGGTGGAAACGGATGCGCCGTTTTTGACCCCTCAGGCGAAACGGGGCCAGCGGAATGAACCCGCTTATGTGGCGTTTATTGTTGAAGAATTAGCCAGGATTAAGCAGCGGCCGGTTGAAGAGATTGCCGCAATAACGACTGGCAATGCAACAGCTCTTTTTGGTCCAACGATCGGGTTGGTAGAGTAGGACATGGCCAGGCACGTAAGAGAATTAGTTATCCATTATCCATGATCGATAATGTAGACAAAGATGATCCGCCTATACTCTCGATAATTATCGTGAGCTGGAATGTTCGGGAATTGCTTAAAGCCTGCCTTAGCTCCATCGATCAGTCCCGGCAAGCCTTGCCACTTGAAGTTATCGTTGTTGACAGCGGATCTCAAGATGGCAGCCCGTCGATGGTGCAGGAAGATTTTCCCTGGGTAAGGCTTATAGCCAGGCCGGATAATGTTGGTTTTCCAAAAGGAAATAATATCGGTATTAACAAATCCAGGGGAAGGCATATCCTTCTCCTAAATCCAGATACCGAACTCATCGGAAATGGACTTTTAGAGATGTCCCGATTCCTGGATGACAACTTGGATGTTGGTGTCGTTGCCGCTAAACTGCTTAATCCTGACGGATCTGTTCAGAGTTCACGCCGGCGGTTTCCAACAATAGCTACCGGGATCTTTGAAAGCACCTGGCTTGAGCCAATAGCTCCTCGTTCGATTTTGGGTAATTATTATTTTGAGGATGCGCCTGATGACGTGACCGGCGACGTTGATTGGGTTGTTGGCGCTTGCCTGATGGTCCGGCGATCCGTAGTAGATGATGTGGGGCCTCTTGACGAAGGTTACTTCATGTACTCCGAAGAATTAGACTGGTGCCGGCGAATAAAGTCAGCCGGCTGGCGAGTTGTTTATCTGCCAGCTTCCCAGATCATTCATCATACCGGTAAGAGCAGCGATCAAGCTGTAGTCGAACGACATTTAAACTTTCAGCGAGCCAAATTACGATATTTTAAGAAATACCATGGTTCCTGGGCTGCTCTGCTTATTCGTTCTATCTTGCTTATCAACTATGCATGGCAGCTGGTGGTCGAGGTCCTAAAAGGTCTCATAGGTCACAAACGTGATCTCCGCTGGCAACGAGTAAGGGCTTATTGGACTGTCTTACGCTCAGGGCTTCCTCCAGCAGGCTATTAAAAACTAGATTTTCATTCATCCAACAATATGGGATTAAAGATCGCATTTATTACAGGTGAATACCCACCAATGGAGGGGGGAGTGGGCGCATTCACCCAAGAATTAGCCAGAGAATTGGCGAAGGAAGGGCACGATATTCATATCTTCACCTCTAAGAAGGCCAGGCCAAAGAACGAAAAACGAAGTCTTTGGGACCTGAAAGAGCCCTATGAGATTGGTTACGCTAAACTGCATGCCAATGTTGGACGCTGGCGATGGGGGGCAATGAACAGCGTTGCCGCAGTCGCAGCCAGGTT
>BTQB01000128.1:0-7164 GCA_036985655.1 Anaerolineae bacterium
TGAAGCAGAGCTCACTGACTCTTTGATGCGTTTATTAAGACGAATGGGCTTTATGAGCGTGCGTTTCGGAAGTGACTCCGGCGAAACGGGGGCGGCGGCAATTCTGTTAGACGGCCGCTTAGTAAGCAGCGATATTCTCCTGGTCGGTCAAGCCATCGGCCGCCGGATTACCACTGTTGAGGGATTAGAGCCAGATGTGGGGAAGCTGCATCCAATTCAGCAGGCGTTCATAGAAACCGGTGCAATACAATCGGGGTACTCGACGCCAGCGATGATTTTGGCTGCCAAGGCGCTGCTGGATCAGGTCGCAGATCCAACCGAAGCTCAGGTGCGTGACGCGCTCTCAGGCATCTTATGCCGTGAGACCGGCTATGTGAAGCCCGTCGAGGCTGTTTTGCGTGCGGCCGCATACCTCAGGGGAGAAGAAATCGAGCCCTACGAGGGACCAGAGGTAGTCGATGCTAGTTATTTGGCAGAGACGCCGCCCATGGAGGATTTTGGAGACCACGGTCCAGAGATAGGAGATGGTGGAGATGGGTCTTCGATACGAACAAGCGGCCGGATCCAAACAGATATACTCCTCACAAACCAGATTCCAGAAACGACCATTGTTGGAAAACCAGAGGTGAAGGTTGATGCAGTTAAACTGGCCAAGGGAAACCCAGCTTTTGTCGATGATATTGAGAAGCGCGGGATGCTTTACGCCAAGCTCCTCACCAGCCCCCATGCCCATGCTCGTATTCTAGACATCGATGATAGCGAGGCCTTGAAGGTACCTGGCGTTTATGCAGTTATCCATTACAAGAACATCAAGCGAGTCAAGTATGCGTCAGGCGGCCAATCCTACCCAAATCCGCCGCCTCTTGACCAGGTAAGCTTCGACAACAAAGTAAGATATGTCGGCGACCGGGTCGCTGTAGTGGCAGCAGAAACTGTCGAAATTGCTTCCGAAGCATTAAAGCGCATTCGGGTTGAGTACGAGATCCTTCCTCCAGTTTTTGACGAGAATGAAGCTATCAAGCCAGGCGCGCCGATCATCCACGATGAAGCGGATACGGTTGATATTCACGATCCAGAGCGAAACATTGTCCACCATATTGAAGCGGAAGTTGGAAACGTGGATCAAGGATTCTCGGAAGCAGACTATACGTTTGAACGCACCTACTACGTCCATCAGGTTCAACAGGCTCCAATAGAGCCCCATATTGCCATCAGCTGGTGGGATTCGGATGAAAGGTTAATCATTCGCACCTCCACCCAGGTTCCCTTTCATGTCAGGCGCATGGTAGCGCCATTGCTAGGACTACCTGTCAGCCGAATTAGAGTAATTAAACCTCGGATTGGTGGTGGTTTTGGCGTAAAACAGGAGATGCTTATAGAAGATATTGTTGGTCATTTGACTATCGCGACGGGTAGGCCGGTGCGCCTGGAATTGGACCGTTCCGAGGAGTTCAGGAGCAGTCGGACGCGTCATCCTCAGACCATTACTTACAAAAGTGGTGTAATGGCAGATGGCACTTTACACACTCTTAGCATGAAGGTTGTGGCCAATACGGGAGCTTACGGCACGCACGGTCTCACAGTCCAAACCGTTACGGGTCTTAGGGGATTAAGCAGCTACAACTGTACAAACCGGAAATTTGACTGCTTCGTTGTCTACACAAATTTACCTGTGCCGGGCGCGTATCGAGGCTATGGAGCCCCCCAGGCGCACTTCGCTTTGGAGAGCCATATGGACGAAATCGCCAATTCGCTTGGACTAGATCCCATCGAGTTTCGACGGAAAAATTGGGTTCAGGCAGGCGATACCCTGCCCATTGCCCCTCTATTAGGTGAGGGCGAAAAAGATACCGTTCAAACCGCTCCTGTTATCTTATCGTGTGGATTAAATGAATGCTTTGAACAAGGTCTAAATGCCATTAAGTGGGATAACAAGAACCAAGCTGGTTGGCATGAAGTTCCTGGAAAACCATATCTTCGGAGGGGGCTGGGAGCGGCCATGTGTATGCACGGTACTGCAATTCCCGGTCTAGACATGGGCGCTGCCTCAATCAAAATAAACGATGACGGATCATTTAATCTTATGGTCGGCGCGACAGATCTTGGCACCGGGTCTGATACCGTGCTGGCACAAATTGCGGCCGAGGTATTGGCTGTCCCGCTGAAAGATATAATTATCCACTCAAGCGATACCGACTTCACACCCTTTGATACTGGGGCATATGCCAGCAGTACAACTTACATTTCTGGAACAGCTGTGAAAAAGGCTGCCGAACAGGTTGCAGAGCTGATAAAACAGCGAGCAGCCATGATATTGGACCTCGATGATTGGAATAATCTGATTTTGCAGGATAAAAAGGTCCATGCCAAAGATGGGCGGTCAGTGACATTGGAAAAGATCGCGTTACATTCGCTGCACCAGGATGCGCAAACACAAATCATGGCCAATGCATCATTTGTCAGTTTAGATTCACCCCCGCCCTTTGCCGGGCAATTTGCCGAAGTCGAAGTCGACATTGAAACCGGTCAGGTCACGGTAACTAGACTTGTAATGGCTGTCGATGCTGGCGTTCCAATAAATCCCGTCACTGCCAGCGGTCAGGTTGAGGGTGGTCTAGCCCAGGCCCTTGGTTACGGGCATAGTGAAGAAATGGTCTACGATAATAGCGGCCAACTCATCAATGATTCGTTTGGATCCTATTATATTTACCGGGCTCATGAAATGCCTGAAATAAAAGCCATATTGGTTCGAACGAACGAACCGACTGGACCTTTTGGAGCGAAGGCGATCGCTGAAATCCCAAAGGATGGTGTGGCTCCTGCGTTAGCTAATGCCATTTTTGACGCAACTGGTGTAAGAATTCGGCGCATCCCCCTTACACCACAGAGAGTCTATGACGCCATTGTTAAGAGCGCTTGAATTTCGCGTTTCTGCTTATCCGGCATCAGGCTTCTTATCTCATCGCGGACAATCGTATTGTCGAAAATAAATAACCTTTCGCCTGGCCCATAAGGGGTATGGCGAATAAACCGCATTCGTTCTAAATCATCCATGTGACGGCCGATCAACCCTTTATCACGATTAATCGGGTAAGCCTTCCTAATTAATTCGGCCGTAAACGGCTGCTCAATGAGAGTCGCGATCTTGAGAATCACCTGTTGTGGGGCTGGCAGTTGATCAATACGTCCAATAATAGATTTATGGATTTCAATAGGGACCACGTGACGATCATCAGCGCTGACCGCGAGGTTTAAATCAGCTATTGAGGAGGATTTATCAATTAGACCCTTCGCAAGCAAATTGATCGCCAATTCTTTGCAAAGCTGGGGATGACCACCAGTTTTTTCCTGGAGAAATTCGATAAAATTAGAAGCTATCTCATTGACGCCAATTGATTGGCTGACCAACTTGTTTATCTGCTCGCTCGTAAAACCTTCCAACCGAATCCAGGCTGCCTTTTTATTATTCAACACCAGTACCGCTGATTTTGGCAGCTGCCTTTTTTCGACTTTGTTCAACGGCCGCATGGTTAATAGAAGAAGCAAGGGTCTAACACTATTAAGAACCTCAAGGGTTAAATCCCAGGAAGCCTTATCCATCCATTGAACATCTTCAATGATGATGAATCTGGCTGGCTTCTCTCGATTACCCCCTGGCGCTGCAGCAATCTGTAATAATCGTAGTAAAAATTCCTTCCTTATACGTGTTCGCGTACCCGGATCCAGTTGTTTCGTCGTGGGAGTCTCAGGAAATCTTACCGGCAATACAGGATTAAGCAGCGATGCCAAATCTCTTGCCAGGGCGGGATAACCTCTTTCTCCAGGCAAATATGGCAGCTTCGCTAACACCTTAGCCTTCCGCAATTCGACACTGTCTTGCGATTCAATGCCATAGAGCTGCTGAAAGATGGGTTTCCAGGTGTGATAATCACTATTTTGTTGAAGTCGTTGACCGCTGCTGATTAAAATTCGGCCGCTGTTGTTTTCCGCTTTCCGTTGTATTTCACCGATGAAGAAGGTTTTTCCCATACCAGCCTCACCCTCCACAACGATCAATTGACCTCTATGGCGCCTATCAGCCGAGTTAACTTCTCTAATATAATCACGTATCTGATCCATTTCTTCACGGCGACCAACCAGAGTACCTTTATTTTGAATATCGTAGGGCTTTCTCACAATATCAATCCATGGCTTCGTGTGAGGCCGGTATATTTCCACGAGTCCAGCTTTTCCTTTCACTTTCACAGCCTTCTTTTGGCCAAAGGAAAGCTGTCGAGCCAATAGATTGCCTTTCTTGCTCAGTTCGTCAATCTCTAAATATGTTGACTCGTCGCAAACTAATTCAGCAGTTCCATAGTTTGATAATCGTTTGGCTTCAGCAACCTGCATGAGCCTGGTGGCAAGATTCACCTCATCACCGATTAGGGTATATTCAGACCGCTTTTTGTTGCCAATCGGTCCGCAATAGACCCAGCCCGTTGTAATACCAATTGAACTCGGCCGGTTTAGCCTGTCTAATTCCGACTGCATTAAGAGGGCCGAATGAACAGCTCTGGCCGCATCATCCGGATGGGAAAATGGGGGTAATCCAAAGGCAGCAACCAGGGTAATGCCCTTGTCGTCAACATTTAGTTTGTTAATGCTTCCTCCAAATCGATAAAGCGCTTCCTGTAGAGCTTGCATAACGCCTTGGGCTTCAGGCAATGTGCGTTCGAAGGGATGGGTTATCGATGCCCCATATCCAGGCAAAAGAATAAAAATCACGCTTACACGACGTAATTCCGACAGCCACTCAGTCATTCCCGCATCAAGCCTGGATATTATCGCAGCTGGTATGAATGGTTTTATTGCCTCAATGGCGTCGCTCGAGAGCTGCAGTTCAGGTGCAGCCTCTGCCTCTACTGCAACCTTTTGCTCCCCAAGTTTGACGTATCCCCCTGAGAAAACTTGCCCAGGATATTTACCTCCGACCAGCTCCCAGGCTTGGGATGAAAGCACAATATCTCCAGGATCAGCTATGTTAATTGCCTTACTCATTTGAACCAGGGGCGATCCTGATAAAAGAAATTCCCATCTAGCCAGTTTGCCTCCGAGATAGACGCTGTAAACATCGCCCGCCCCTATCCCGATCTCAACGGAAACCTCAAGCCCTTCTATTGGCTCCTGGGGAAAGTTTTTTTGGATGTCATAACTGCAACTAATTGCTCTATCGATGGCGCCGGTTAAAGCCTTTCGTGCCTCATGTCCAAACCGGATCGTCGACTCTGGAACTGGCCAGAGTGCTATCAGCGCGTCACCAGCGAACTTCGTAACCTCACCTCCGTGCTCATGTACGATGGTTATCAATCGGTTGAAAAATCGATTGAGTAGAATTGCTAGCTCTTCCGCACTGGAGATATTGGAATAAACGAATTTCTCGGATAAGGCAGTGAAATTTGTGATATCAGCGAACAGTACTGCACCTGTAATGCGATCTGCCTTCGGCCGATTGATGGGCGATCGATCACGAAATATTTGACGAACAATTAGTGGAGGTACGTATCGCTGCAATAATTGAACTGCAGTTTCTTCAGGCGCCATATTTTTCGGAATATTATTATAAATCTGAGGTGACCCGAACACTCAATCGATACAACGAGTCTGAATGTTACCTCATGCGGTTTTGGCAACCAAATACTCTGGAAAGCTCCCCTTACCAGGTTAATGTGCGAATTGTTAATAATGACTATGCGAATTTCTAACGTTCCGAAATGGCGTTCATGTCCTTTCGTTAGGCCGCAATACTTTCACTTTCTTCAGTCTCGAACCGCTCGATCGGGTATTGCTCTCCACATACAGTACATTCAGCGAGTTTCTTATTCTTTCTCACTAACAGGTTTCCACAGTTGGGACATGGTTCTGCTAACGGCCGTTTCCAGCTTCGCCATTTGCAATCGGGATAATTTAAACACCCATAATATGGCCTGCCTTTCCTATTCGTAAGCTCAATAACCTCTCCACCAGCATCACCATCAAGCGGGCACTTAATACCTATCTTGTTTATTATCTGTTCTGTATACCGGCACTTCGGAAAAGTGCTGCAGCCAATGAATCGACCGTACCGTCCATCACGATAGACCAGTTGATTACCACATAAGGGGCATTCTCTTCCTACCAACTCCAATTCTTTATTCACTTCAATTTTTTCGATAGATTTATCAGCAACCTCCAATCGTTTGGCAAATTGCTTGTAGAAGCTGTCGACCACAGGAACCCACGGTGCGCCATCAGATATATGGTCAAGTTCGGTTTCCATACGAGCTGTAAAATCCACTGACATCACATCCGGAAAATACTCGACTAACAAATCTGTGACGATATAGCCGATCTCTGTCGGTTCCAGCCGCCTCTCTTCCTTTACAACATACCCACGAGCAAGGATAGTGCTTATGATGCTGGCATAAGTGCTTGGACGGCCGATCCCATTTTCATCTAACTCGCTGACCAATGATGCCTCAGAAAATCTTGGCGGAGGTTGGGTAAAATGCTGCTCTGAAATCAGCCCAAGGTTATCTAAATTCTCATGCTGCTTCAGGTCTGATGGAATTTGACCGCCGCCATTTTCCGATACAGTGGCAGGTTTGCTCTCCTCGTAAAGCACGAGGAATCCAGGAAAACGCAAAGTAGAACCCGATGCTCGAAAATCATAGGGCCGTTTCGATGGAGCTAACCGTGGTTCTCCCGCCTTAACATCTACTCTCATAGTATCATATACTGCCGCTGACATCTGGCTTGCTACAAAACGATCCCAAATAAGTTTATATAACCTATTCTGGTCTCGATTTAGAAAAGCTCTTACGGCTTTGGGCGTATTTGTCACTGAAGTAGGTCTTATCGCTTCGTGAGCCTCCTGGGCGGATTTACTTTTGGTCTTGTAAATTGGGACTTTCGGTGGTGCATATTCTTTACCATAATTTTCGATTATATGTTCCCGCGCAGACTGCTGGGCATCTTTTGCAACAGTGACGCTGTCGGTCCGCATATAGGTTATCAAGCCAACGGCTCCTTGATCTCCTAACTCTATGCCCTCGTAAAGATTCTGAGCAATTCGCATCGTCTTTCGTGTGGTGAACCTTAGCTTTCTCGAAGCTTCCTGCTGCAAGGTACTGGTTGTAAAAGGTGCAG
>BTQB01000129.1:0-7148 GCA_036985655.1 Anaerolineae bacterium
CAGATTGTTGTTGGCTCTATATATGAAAATCGTTAGCGGTGGGAAAAACCATGTCATATAATTCTGCGAACGCCCTGCTCCGATCTTTTTGAACTACAGCTCGCGCTTTCACAAAGCCAAGACACTAATATAAAGCAGATTCCTGAAAAACATGGCCAGTTGAAGAGGAGAACCCCATGACTCAAGACAAGAGCTTATTCGAAAATGTAGTCCAGCAATTTGACAAGGCTGCCGACCTCATGGGGTTGGAGGACAACATTCGCGGTATTCTATCGATGCCCACAAATGAGATCGTAGTCCATTTTCCGGTTAAGCTAAAGAATGGCGCTATTGAGATGTTTACCGGCTATCGAGTTCAACATAACAACGCCTTGGGGCCATTCAAGGGGGGGCTTCGCTACCATCCGGCCGTCAACCGGGACGAGATTCGAGCCCTGGCTGCCTGGATGACCTGGAAAACCGCCATTGCAAATTTACCCTACGGTGGCGCCAAAGGCGGGATCCAATTTGATCCGAAAGCCTATTCGATTGCAGATTTAGAACGAATTACACGGCGATTCACCTTTGCATTGGGTTCCAATATTGGGCCAGAGTATGATATCCCTGCCCCGGATATGAATACCAACGCCCAGATAATGGCCTGGATACTGGACACTTACCTATCGATGCAGCCCCCTCAGCACAGGCAGGCAAATTTCCATGTGGTCACAGGAAAACCCATCGAGTCGGGGGGTAGCCTCGGCCGGGATAAAGCCACTGGACAGGGAGTCGTTTTCTTGATCGAGCGCTGGGCCCACGACCATGCTATTGATCTCTCAGAAGCAGCTTACATCGTTCAAGGCTTTGGTAATGTCGGCTCCTGGACCGCTCGATTGATGAAAGAGCATAATGCCAAAATGATTGCTGTTGAGGACGCTTCTGGTGCGCTTTTTAACCCTCAAGGGATTGATCCTGATGATCTGCAGAATTACGCCGCTAATCATCGCGGAATTATGGACTACCCTCAGGCTGATCCAATCGACCATGAGGCCTTTCTTGGCACAAAGGCAGACATTTTTATACCTGCAGCCCTTGAAAATCAGATCACCGCTGAAACCGCCGAATTCATTAACGTAAAGATGGTAGCTGAAGGGGCTAATGGCCCGACCACCCCCAGAGGAGACCAGATTCTTTTTGATAAGGGGATCTTTATTCTCCCGGATGTTCTATGTAATGCGGGCGGTGTTATCGTTAGTTATTTCGAATGGCTGCAAAACAAGCGCGCTGAATTCTGGGATCTGGATAAAGTAGATTCGAAGCTGCACAAGTTGCTGATGAAAACTTATGATCGGGTTCACGCTCAAGCAAGTGCCTATAATACCGATTGGCGAACAGCTGCTTATATTGTTGCTCTTCGGAGGTTGGAACAGGTCTATAAGAACCGTGGAATCTTTCCTTAAATTATGAGCAGCCTGCCAATCGGACTTAATCGCTGTCCCACTGCCAGCGTTATAATAGGGAAGTGGAAGGCTGCCTGAGGTGCTGCATAAACTCGCTGCGGGTCATAGAGTTTTCCTTAAAAGATCCTAGCATTGTGCTGGTGACCATGCGTGGGTGTTCTTTCTTAACGCCTCTCATCATGGAGCACATATGCGAACCTTCCACTACGACGGCCACACCCTGTGGGTTTAGGACTTCCTCGATGAGCTCGGCGATCTGCCGGGTCATTCTTTCCTGAACCTGAAGCCTTCGGGCAAACATTTCCACTATTCGTGGTATCTTGGACAAACCAATTATTTTCTCCCCTGGAATGTAAGCGACATGTGCCCGGCCGTAAAAAGGCAGCATATGGTGTTCGCACATGCTGAAGAATTCAATATCTCTGACCAAGATCATTTCGTCATATTCGACGTCAAATAACGCCCCATTCACAACTTCTACTGGATCCATCTCGTATCCGGCAAAGATTTCGTCATACATCTTTGCCACCCGATGTGGCGTTTTTTCCAGACCTTCCCGCTCGGGATCTTCGCCCACGTTGGTCAATACGGTGCGAACAGCATCTTCGATGGCTGATTTTTCTTGCTCCTTTTTATGGCTGGCGCCGTTCTTTCTATCAATGTCATTTAGTTCGGGATCCCTTAGAATCCATGTCCTGCCATGAAGATCAGCTATTTCAGCGGTTTGGCTGTGGCCATTAGAACTACTCATGTCTGCTCCTAACTTCTCTGTAATATTAGTAAGATCGATCCTATGAGCGCTAGATATATCTAAGGTAAACCTGGAAAATAATTGGCTCAATATCGATACTATGAAGTCTAAACGGGTCTTGAAAAAGTAATGTAAGGTATAGCACCGAATAAATTTGATTAATGTTAGAGGCTGCATGTTGAAGGCCCAAACTTTAAAGATCTTGACCTGACGCGCGCGATTGTGTAGCATCCTTAATGACGCTCTGTACTGTAAGATCACTTTAATTGAAGGGTCTGCTCCACCGCGTCAACTGTTTATCGGATTACATTAATGGAAGTTAGGAGGATTGCTATGGACAGCGTGTATAAGGTAATAGAGCTTGTAGGAACGAGTGAGAAATCCTGGGAGGATGCGGCTAAGGTTGCGATTGACACAGCGAATAAGAGCCTTAAAAATCTTCGGGTTGCTGAAGTAGTTGAACTAGATCTTAGGCTAGATGAAGGAAGCGTTGTCGCCTATCGAACTAAGCTGAAAGTTTCTTTCAAGTATGAAGATTGACAAAGTATTTGTTTAGTAGATACCTGAATCGACCTTGCTGGCTGAAGTCAGCAGGGTTTATTTTTCCTTTCTTTTAATTAAATTTTGCCAGGGCGGATTTAATTATTATCTCCATCAACCTTGGAGTAGCGACCCTCGAATGAAGGGGCAGCTGTTGGTTTAGGTTGCTTGCTTAAATCGTGGGAAATGTACTAATAGCAGTGGTGATTTGCCCGGGAACAAGGTCTACTTCAGTTGTTCGCGCTTCAATCCATAGATATCCGGGCGCCGATCCTCAAATACAGGGATAGTTCTTCGCACTGACTTCACCTGTCCCAGATCGATACTGGTGGCGATGAGCTCCTCATCCTCGCCGCCTTCAGTAACGATCTCCCCCCAGGGATCAATTATCATTGAATGGCCGAAGAAGGTACTTTTCTTTGAAGATCCTACCCGGTTGCATGCGAAAATGAACAGCTTGTTCTCGATGGCCCTGGCAGCTAATTCTTCGACCTTGGCCAGATTTCTAGCAAGTTGGCCAATCCGGACATCCATCTGCCTCAATTATATTGATAAATGGTACCTCATCGACTCTAGATTCAAATTGATATTGCCTGCCCATCATCCGGGATCTCGACCTTATCACTCAATTCGCGCCTATTTAGGTAATTTTGTAGATCGGCCCGGTTCAATAGACAGTGGTTGATAGCTTCCATATGGACGGCTATGACTTTCGATTCAGGCGCCGATTCGCATACCTGAGCCACATCCGGAGCTGTCATGGTAATCGGCCCTCCCTCGAGAAATTGGGCCGCCCCTGTGTTAACGATGATAACCTCAGGATCGTTCTCACTAATTGCCTGATTGACCTCCTCGCACCAAATACTATCGCCGGCAATATATAGTCCGGGCTCACGCTTTGAACTTAAGATAAAACCTGAAACAGGCGCCATGCGACGGCCGATCTCGCCTGTGCCATGCTGTCCGCCAGTTCGCCTTATTTGAATTTGACCCAATTTGCCACCACTTGCCACCGGTTTAACCTTCACAAACCCAGCGCTTCGAATCTTCTCTTCGTCTTCCGGTTGGCAGTAAATGCTTAGAGATTTTGGTAGTGTAACCTTGGCTGTATCATCCCAATGGTCACTACGGGATGAGTGAAAAGTGCAGCATCCAGACCATCAATAAAATGACACCAGGCGATCATCCAAAATGTCACCACTTGAGACAAAAAAAGCCTGTTGTCATCCCATGACTTTGGTTAAAATCGAGATGGGGAACCCCGCTTTTGCCTACTTTTTGGCGAGTCAAAAGTAGGACTCATGGTACTCTCTAATCCTAAACATGAAAGCATCAAGCGAACTTCTGTTTCTGCTGTCGCTCGCGGAAGCGGTATGCCTCGCCGACAAACTCGATGATATGAGCTTTGTATGTCAGCCGATCTAGCAAGGCGACTGTCAACAATAGAGAGGGCATGGTTAATAGTGATGTTCCGTAACAGGTCTTGCCACAAATTTGCTTTGACCATCCAGAGGTTAGCTGATTGGCGCACATAGGTGGCTCGGACGATACGACGAAGCGCAGGAAAGTAATGACCGTAGTGACGTTGGAAGTGAAGAATCGCACCTTTGTCCGTACTCATGCCCTAGAAGGAGCCAATGATTTCGATAGTCAGCACCTCGCTGTCACAGCGTCGGCTGCTGACCTCGATGACGAAGTTTCAAGTTCTGGCTTTGAAGCCAATCGTTAACAGTAAGTAAACACTGTCACGATAAGTGTGTTAACAGCCATTTTAGAGACCTCCGTTACGCTTTGTTTTATGTAAAGATTCTTCAAGCGCATGAAGATCTCTTTATTATGTCAAATTCCAAACTTGCACACGTGGATATTTAAGAATTTATTCTTATTTCTTAGCCATGGTATTAGAAGCATTCAGCAGCACTCTTTTTTTTAAAGAAGGGATTATAATCCGCCAATTATGGCCCGAGAGGATTTGGGGCAGGATATTAGCTTGCCCCTGAATTGCATTTTAACATGATTTCCAATTTTTATGCCTTTAGACGAAGAGAGCTGATCCAGGGTCTCAAGTTATGATCTCAGTCACCCGAGGTCAGTGACAAAATGTACATGCAATCAGCTCATACCTTTGTTACACTGTGCGTCATAGCTAATTATTTTCGATCTTGATGGTTACTACATGCACGAGCTTATGATTACCGAGAGTCTTCTTGAAATTGCCTTGAGGTATGCTGAAAAAGAGGAGGCTACAAAGATCACTGACCTCTTCCTGGTGGTTGGAGAATTATCATCCGTTGTAGACGATTCCGTGGGATTCTACTGGGATTTCATTTGTAATGGATCCATCGCTGAAGGAGCATCATTGCATTTCAAACGCATTCCTGCTGAGTTAGCCTGTTTGGATTGTGGTTATCGCTTTAGCCCCCAAGAAAATATCACTTGTGATTTATGTGACAGTACGCGAATAAAGATAATGGCTGGAAAGGAATTTTATTTGGAATCGATAGAAATAACGCAAGATGAGAGTAAGCCGGACGATGCCTTCAACAATGCTTCTCACAGTAAGATCGAGCAGGGCAGCTTGGGAGATTGATATTGAGCAGGCGAATTTCTGTTGTCGAAAATATCTTAGAGGCCAACGAACGTATCGCTGCCCAGAACCAGCTGGTTCTGGATGATGCTGGCGTTTTAGCTGTTAATCTGATGGCATCGCCAGGAGCAGGTAAGACAAGCTTGATCGAGAGAACGTTGGATGAACTGCGCCATCAGCTCTCGATCGCTGTAATTGACGGCGACATAGCTACCAATATTGATGCAGATAGGGCTGCGGCCGCAGGGGCTCAGGCAGTTCAAATAAATACAGGCGGCGAGTGCCATTTAGACGCTGTCATGCTTCAACAAGCCCTGGAACAGCTTGAACTTGGATCGATTAATCTATTAATCGTTGAAAATGTGGGCAACCTTATTTGCCCAGCCAACTTCCAGTTGGGCACCCACCTGAACATCTTAATAGCATCCACACCAGAAGGTGACGACAAGCCTTACAAATATCCGGGCATGTACCGCGGTGTAGATGCTTTGGTAATAAATAAGGTAGATTTATTGCCGTACATAGATTTTGACATGAGCTATTTTCAGCGAGGCGTCGAGGCCCTTAATCCTGGATTGACTGCATTTCCCATGTCATGCAAAACCGGAGAGGGCGTAGATGGTTGGCTCGAATGGCTGCGAGTTCAACTGGCAGGGGTGTCAGGACCCCATTGAGACAATAATGATGATTTTTAAGTAGAGTGCATCTTGGACGTCCAGGGAAGAAGGATTCACATCACAGGAATAGTTCAAGGGGTAGGATTTCGACCTTTTGTATTTGGTCTGGCTCAGCGGCTTGAGTTAACCGGCTGGATTCGAAACACCTCCGCTGGCGTCGATATCGACGTTGACGGCTCACCTGAACAGCTGCGTGTATTCACCAGCGCAATAATGGAAGAGGCGCCGCCCCTTGCCCACATTGATGATATCCTGATCACCGAGCGAGAACCTGATGGTTTCGCATCCTTTGATATAATTCCTTCGGCCCCTATCCCTGGGGCGTTCCAGCCGATCTCCCCCGATGTATCAATATGTAATGACTGTCTTTCTGAATTATTCGATCGGCATGATCGTCGCTATCGTTATCCATTTATAAATTGCACAAACTGCGGGCCAAGGTTCACGATAATTAAGGATATTCCCTATGATCGTTCTGCGACGACAATGGCTCCATTTGAGATGTGTTCAGCCTGCGAGACCGAGTATCAGGATCCTTTAAATCGACGATTTCACGCTCAACCTGTTGCCTGCCATGATTGCGGACCTCAGGTTTGGATTGAGGATGAACATTCAGGTAAAACCATTGCCCATCGAGAGGAAGCAATTCATCAGGCCAGAAAGAGGCTAATTGAGGGTCAAATTGTGGCCGTCAAGGGGCTTGGGGGTTTCCATTTAGCTTGTGACGCGACCAATCAAGCGGCCGTCTCTTCCCTACGCCAGAGAAAGTTGAGGGTTGATAAACCCTTCGCCTTAATGATGCCTAACCTGGCTGTTGTAGAAAAGCATGCCTTTCTCTCACCGGCGGAAAGAGAGATATTAATCTCCCGGGAAAAACCAATTGCCATTTTAACTCGCCGGCCAAATTCGACGCTGTCAAGAGATATTGCCCCAGGGCAAGATACCATTGGCGTGATGCTCCCTTATACTCCCCTTCACCACTTGCTACTCGAACCGGCGACCGATTTCCCTGAGGCATTGATCATGACCAGTGGCAATCTCAGTGAAGAGCCCATTGCAACAGGGGTTCAAGAAGCTCGTCTACGCTTATCCGAGCTGGCCGATTGTTTCTTATTTCACGTTCGAGACATCCAAACACGCTGCGATGATTCAGT
>BTQB01000130.1:0-7035 GCA_036985655.1 Anaerolineae bacterium
GTCACTTTCTGGCTGTCTGGACCCCAAGACATGCCTGTTCTATTCGCTGCTGGGACCGAGGTAGCCAGCACGCAGACAGAAAACCAGGATCCAATAATCTTCACCACGGACAAGGATTTTAGGGTTTTACCTCCAAAATTGGGACGCGTTCTTAACCGGGTGACCGCATCTGGCAGGGGGCAGGGCAAGCAGTACCAGGAGCAAAATCTGCGGCGACTGGTTTCAGGTTTTGAAGGTTTCGATATTTTCTCCCAGGTGCCTCAAGTTGGAGATGCGCTTTACTTCGGTTTTGAGAATAATCTGAGCCACCATATCTTGACAATAAACCTTGATTGTGATCCGGCTGGCGGCGCCGGTGTAGATCCGACCCTGCCCCCGTATGTGTGGGAAGCCTCGTCGGCCGACAAGGATCTACGATGGGAAGAGTGTGAATTAGAATTTGACACGACGAAAGCACTGAACTCCGTTGGGGCTATTCAGCTGCACCTGCCTAAAATGGGAAAGTACAGCGTTAACAAGCAGAGCTACTTTTGGGTGCGTTTACGAATCAAAGAAATCAGTGATTATGACGAGCGACAGGGAGTGCAGCCGTATCAAATAAGCCCTAAAATCCGGCAAGTCGCCATCGTGTCCATGGGCGGAACCGTTCCGGCTTCCCACTCAGAAAGAATCAGGGACGAATTTATTGGACGGAGTGACGGTTCTGCTGGTCAAAGATTTACGCTGCAAAATACACCGATAATTAAGAGAAAGAAAGGCGATTATCTTGAGGTTCAGGTGGAAGGTGAACCGCCACAACATTGGACTGAAGTACCGGATTTTTCTGGATCGAATGCCTATGACCGGCACTACACGCTGGACAGTGTCAGCGGTGAGATACGCTTTGGACCTGCAATTCGCCAGCCTGACGGCACTATTAAATTATTCGGAGCGATACCTCCGAGGGGATCTAATCTTGTCTTCAAGAGCTATCGTCGTGGTGGGGGAGAAAATGGAAATGTCCAGACAAGCATAATTAATACGCTGCGGACATCGATACCTTATATAGCTCAAATCCGCAATCGCCAGCCGGCTTGGGGAGGACTCGACGCTGAATCTCTGGAATCAGCCATGATGAGGGGTCCCGCACTGCTGCGCTCAAGGGATAGGGCTGTAACGGAATCAGATTTTGAATTCCTGGCGCACCAGGCGCTGCCGGCCGCTATCGGCCGGGTAAAGACATTGCAGCCGCGGCCGGCTGAGGCTGGGCGCGTTGCTCCAGGTCAAATTTATGTTTTAGTAATTCCTCGCGTGAGGGTCCCTGATTATTACATCGCGCCCGAGGAGTTGGAGCTGCGCGAGGCAGACATCACCCGGCTTAGTGAATACCTGGATGAGCGGAGACTGTTAACAACACAAGTGGATGTGAGACCACCAGCCTATCGTTGGGTGGCTGTCAAGGCTCAATTAAGAGCATCACCAGGCGTGCCCAACGATGAGGTGGAGGTGGAGGTGCTTTCGCGCCTATACCGGTATTTAAATCCCCTTACCGGCGGCAATGATGGCAATGGATGGCCATTCGGCCGGGATTTATTCGTCTCGGATGTCTACCAATCATTGCAAGGCGTTCCGAACGTTCAGTTCGTGCGTAACGTCGAGGTGTACGAGGCTTCTCCTGGTGGTCCGGCAGAAGGCAAGCCCCTTGAGACTCTTGAAGTATTAACCCATGGCGTTGTCGCCTCTGGCATTCATGAGATTGAATTCGTCTAAGAATTAATATTTCTCGAGGATCCCTCGATGACCGTTAAGCCAAAAAAGGGCCTAGTAAATCAGAAGAGGAGTGTGTTTCGAAAACGACGCCGCCGCCGAAGGCGAGGCGATGACCTCTTCAGCTATTCAAATGGGTTCATGAGCCCCGACCAGCTGCCTGCGGATAAGAGCGCTCAAACATTGCGCCAGGAGGCAATGGTCCAGGCTCAGCAGGTGATCGGTAATAGGGGAGCCCGGCGATTGATAAAATCGAATGGGCGTTCTGAAAAGCAGACGCTTCCCTCAATCGATGGGGAGACAGCCCTAACATCTGCTGACCAGCAGTTTGGGAAAGAGAACGGCCATCAAACTGGAGAAACTGCCCGGCTTAAAGCTACAACCCCGGCGGATAACGGCCGAAAGATCGAGCATATCCATGAGAATGGTAAGCCAAATGTGCAAAGGGGATTCTGGAGCTGGATAAAGAAAGGAGTCTCCAAGGTAGCCGGGGCGATCGCCAAAGGGGTTAGCAAAGTAGCTAAGGCGGTTGCCGGCGGTGCGAAGAAAGTATTTAGAGGCATAAAAAGAGGAGCCTCAAAATTGGCGCGCGGTGTTCGGAAAGTTGTTTCAGTTGTTGGGAATAAACTGAAGAAAGGCGCTAAAGGACTTATTAAGGGCGTTAAGTCCTTCGCGAAGCAAGCCTGGGGAGGTATCAAGAAATTTGCCGGTAAATTAGGAAAAGGGGTTAAAAAGGTATGGGGTAAATTCAAAGATGCCGCTCGACGGGTTGGAGAAGCAGTTGGGGGCACGGCAAAGTGGATTGGGAAGACGCTGACCAAGGGCGTCAAGAAAGTTGGAAAATTTATCAAAAAAGGCGTCAACTTTGTCGGAAAAGCGGTCAGGAAGGGTATCAAGAAAGCCGGTAATTTCATCTCCAAAGCAGCAAAATCAGTCGTCAAGGGATTAAAGAATATTTGGGCCGGCATAACTGGAGCTGCTAAATCGGTCTTTGGCAAGGTTAAGAGGTTGGCCAGCAAGTATTGGAACAAGGCAAAGTCCTTTGCCAAGAAAATGGTTGGAAAAGCAAAGAATTTCGCGAAAAAACTTTGGTCCAAAGCCAAAAATCTTGCCAAGAAAATTAAGAATAAGATCAAGAAAGTGTTTGGCCCTGTTTGGAAATGGCTAAATTCTGTTAAGGATAAAATTTGGAACGGGATAAAGTGGGTGAGCAAAAAGCTCTGGGAGAAATTTCAAGGGATTTTCCACCGGGTTAAGGGTTGGTTTGCTATGCTGCCCCAACGCCTGGGCAGGCTGTTTGGCCATCTATGGAAGGGCGTTAAAAGCTTAAAACCGTGGTCGCTTAAATGGTGGAAATCACTCGGTAAAGCATCAACCTGGATGGACTTTCTAAAGTGGAGCGGCGAATCGTTAATCTACCTGTTAGAAGCCGCGGGAATTGGTGAGGTCTATGAGACTGTTATGGACTTCATCAAGTTTAATACGAGGCCGCTCAAGGGTGATGAGATTGCAAAAGCCCAGGAGGTTTTTGGCAGCGCCATTGATTATGAACTGGTGAGAGTTGATGAGAACGCACTGCTTGGACCGTCCTGGACTGACAGGGAATATGTGAGTTTCCACACGATAAACGGCTGGGGCACACTGGATGACCATACCCTGATTCACGAGCTGACCCATGTCTGGCAGTATGAGGAGATGGGGGCCAAATACATGCCCAAGGCCATTCACGCCCAACAAACCGGAGGTTATAATTATGGGGGCTTGGCTGAACTTATTAAGCGAAAGAACGCTGGAAAGGGGATCACCTCCTTTAACCTGGAACAACAGGGCCAGATTCTGGGGGATTATTATGTTAAGAAGAAGGATGGCTCAATCGGCGGCAGCTCACTAGCCACCTATGAGCACTTTGTCAATCAGGTTCGGACCTAAGCACTGTTGGTTGGGAAGATTAAGAAGGCTTAGCATAATTACAGCAGGTTTAGATAAATTATTAGAAAATACATCTCCTTTCAGTAGAATGTTATCGGTGCCAGCCAAGAATTGAGATGTGGCTTTCCAATTTAGCGGTATCGATGAGTTTGTGGCCCGTTAATTTGCTGCGTGATGGACCAAAGCGAGTAGGACGGTTAATTGCAGTACTCTCGATTAATCCAGAGGTGCGCGATCTAAGAAAGTTCGCGGCCTGGTGGCACAGAGTAATTGTTTACCTATTCGATCTGATAGGCGGTCCGGAGGTAATCCAACTGGTGATTCGAATGGCAACCAGAACTCGGCCATTAACAGAAAAGGAGATATTAGCAGCCAGCGAGGTGATCGGAGCGCACAATCTGCGCTTTAATGAGGTTAGAATCGCCAGGGATGGTTTGTGGCGCCTCATTTTTAAGTACAACAAGCAGCGGGCATTTGCCACCTGGCACACGATCAATCTACCAGAAGCCGCCGAAGATAACATTC
Organism: Anaerolineae bacterium; assembly: GCA_036985655.1. GTDB lineage: Bacteria > Chloroflexota > Anaerolineae > Promineifilales > Promineifilaceae > UBA11865. The sequence goes on from BTQB01000130.1 coordinate 4,201, forward strand.
CTTTACTAGTTCATGAATTGGTCCATACCTACCAATATGAACGATGCGGCAGCATTTACATAGGCCAGGGATTGTGGGCTCAAATTCGCTATGGTCGAAAAGCGTATGATTACGGCGGAAGTCAGGGATTATCAGCTGATTATGCTGCCGGAAAACGTTATTCCGATTATAATCGAGAGCAGCAAGGTCAGATCGCTCAGGATTATTGTTCTCTCTGGCTAAATAAACAGAGCACAACTGCTTACGAACCCTTTATTGAAGATCTGCGCTCTGGGGTTCTATAACCGGGATAAAGAAGGAAAATGGCTGACCAATTAATACGAAGATTAAACATCTCAGGACCAGATGGTTCTCAGATTTTCGAGCTGCCACCTGGTAAAACAATTATCGGCCGCCAAGCGGGAATTGATGTTCGCTTAAATAATCCCATGATCTCGCGCCGCCATGTGGAAGTGGCGTGCGCCGCGAAAGTGTGTCAGATCACGGATTTGGGCAGCGCCAACGGTTCTGTAGTCAATGGCGAGCGGCTGGAGCCGAATACACCAAGAAAATTGGCGCCTGGCGATGTAATCGAATTGGGTCCATTCCGTTTGATCTATGAACAAGTCGTTCTGGCCGAGCCCAAGCCGAAGCCAGTAAAAAAGCGAGCTGCCCCTTCTAAGAAGAAACCGGTCCAGCCAAGAAAGGAAGAAGCTAAACCGGCGGCAAAGAAGGAACCGGCGCCACCTCCACCTCCTCCCAAGCCTCCCCGGCCAACCAGAGTCGATAGACCCGAGTACGAACCGGATTACAGCCAGCCTCCTCCTGGTCTTGCATTTGAGAGCAGGCGATTTCTTGAGTATCTGCCAGGCATATACCACACAGATTTTATGAACAGATTTTTAGCGATATTCGAGGCCATATACATGCCGGCTGAATGGAATATCGACAACTTCGATCTATATCTGGATCCCAAATCAGCGCCCGAAGGGTTCTTACCCTGGCTGGCAAATTGGTTTTCGATCAGCTTTGATCCAAGTTGGACCATTGAGCAGCAGCGAATTCTGTTGGCTGAAGCTCATAAAATTTTTGCCAAACGTGGGACTCGGTGGGCGCTATCTCGCGTCTTGGAAATATACACAGGTTCAAAACCAGAGATTGTGGATTTACAGGAGGGTCAGGATCCCTTTACTTTTACTGTTAAGATCCCGATTTCTGAAAAGGACCTTGACCGGACGCTTATCGAAACCATTATTGACGCCAGCAAACCGGCCCATACAAATTACGATCTTCAATTCAAGGCTACGAGGACAAGGCGTAAGAAGAGTTAGGCCCAATACAATTGGGCCCCCAATACAATTGGGCCCCCAATACAATTGGGCCCAATTCAATATCTTAGCCCTTCGAAACTTTGCCAAGAAGCCAAGCCTGATATTATTTCCCACGAAATATTGCCCTTATGTTACTTGGCCTGCAAAATTGGCCAGTAACCCTTAGAGAGAAGCGATAATAGCGTGTGGCGGACGCAGAGTGGACCGTTGGTAGGCGGGCGCATGTAATGAATATGGAGCACCCTTTGTTTCGGCGGAAACAATCCCTCATTAAATCATCCCTAATTTCAGCTGCCCTGATCACCGCGGGCATCCTGATAGCAGGTTGTCGAAATACACCCTCGACAGCGACTCCGACATCGACGGCTGCGCCGAACGAGATCTCGCTGGAAACGAGAATTCAGCCCACAAAGCAAATTAGGGTTGAGGTAACCCAGATTGTGGTAGAGACCCAGGTCGTCGAAATTACGCCCACGCCAACCACCAAACCACAAGTGCCAAAGCACTTAAATATTTGTATTTCCGATGAACCGGAATCTCTCTACCTGTACAGTCAACCTCGACCTTCAACCGCCATGGCTCACGCTCTAAATATTCTGTACGAACCGCTGTTCACGACACTCACCTATGATTACCAACCACTTGGGCTTGTAAGGATACCAACTCTGAAAAACGGTGATGCGAAAGTTTACCGGAGGGGGGTTTTTGCAGGTGATAGGGTAATGGATATTCATGGAAATGTTGTCACTTTGAAGGATGGAACAAAAGTTGTTTCGAGCAGCGGGGAGGAAGTGACATATTCAGGCGAGCCACTGACAATGGATCAGCTAGTCGTCCAATTTGAGCTTCAACCGCTTATCTGGTCGGATGGCACACCGGTAACGGCCGACGACTCAGTTTATAGTTTTGAGCTGGCGGCCGATCCGCTCACCCCTGTGCCAAAACTCAAAATTGATCGCACCGCTGGTTACCAGGCGACTGGCGACCTCACTCTTGAATGGACTGGCGTTCCTGGCTATATGGATCGAGGTTATCAAACGAATGTCTGGCAACCCTTACCCAGGCATGCCTGGGGGGATAAGGGAGCGGCCGACCTGTTGTTAGCAGATGAAGTTAACAAACGGCCGCTCAGCTATGGACCTTATGTGGTCAGCGAATGGGTCACAGGTAAAAAGATCGCCTTTGTTCGCAACGAGAACTATTATCTGAATAGTGACGGATTACCCCTGCTTGACGCTGTAACGTTGAAGTTTATTACTGATATAGAACAAGCCCTGCCGTTACTGCTGTCTGGTCAATGTGATATTCTAACTCAGGATTTGTTAAGACTTGGCGATGTACCGGCCTTGAGTGAAGGGGAGGACAAGGGACTAATCGATGCCCATTTTCAGCCAGGAACAGTATTCGAGCATATAGATTTCGGCATAAACCCTGTCAAGGAATATGAAACCGAGCGGCCAGATTGGTTTGAAAATCCGCTTGTCCGGCAGGCTTTTCTCATGTGTACTGACCGCCAGGCGATACT
>BTQB01000131.1:0-7003 GCA_036985655.1 Anaerolineae bacterium
GATCATTTCGACCAGGCTTACTCATATCTTTTTCCCCTAAATTATGGACCAATAAAGTTTTTACCTGGTAAATTAATTATTACCTGGAAAAAAGGATAACCCTAATACTCCACTAAGAGGAGAATTATGGCAATAGTTCGTAGTGGTTAGCCCGTATTTTAAAAAGTAAACCGGACTTACAGCGTCATGTTATAGGGGTCCTATGAAAGTTCGGAGGAGGTGAGGAGTTAGCTGTAAAAAGTGGAGGTGCTTAGAAGAACTTGATCTCGTGTCCTCACGGGATGTGGGCCCAGAGAGCTGGGCTCTTAAAATCGGAGATCGAGTCACCAATGCCAATATACTCGAGGTAGCATCCATTAACAAACGGTGTTTTTGCTCGAAACCCTGGGGTCTCATTTGCCACGTTACTGCAAATGAACCTCATGAAGCTAAAATAGCATACTTGCTCAAGGCTCTACAGACATAAAAATAGATGAATGAAATTTCTTTTTCCCAGGCTACCATTACTCAAATCCTAGTTTTGTTGGTTCCGTTTTTCCTGGATTCGCTTCGCGATATCGTCAACAGACTGCTCCTCCAACCAACTGGAACGCTCCTGAGAATAGTCGCCGTAGCCTCTCTCAAACATCTGCAGGAAACGCACAAAACCGACCGGCCCTAACTCGCGGGAAAGGGCGGCCAGACCGGCTTGATGGATTTCATTTAAGGTCATGCTTTTTGTTATCATGGTTCACTTTCTTGTTGCCGCACCAGCCAGTGCAACGGATTCTCGACGACCACTTGTAGCTGTTCCGCCAGCCGGCCGGCGAGACGAAATAATTTGTCGTCTGTTGTCAGACAGATGTCGACGCCACAGCTTTCGGCACAGGACAGATGCAATGCATCCATACTTGAAAAGCCGAGATTGGCCAGCGTTTTGGCCCGGGTAATATCGGCCTTTGCGAGTTGATAAACTTCATTCGCGTGTGCGTTTAATTGCATTACGCGTTCCCGCCGTTTTGTATCTGGTGTTTGTTCAATCTCATCAATTACCACGTCACTACTATACCATACCCAATCTTCGTTTTGAGCACGGCTGAGTATGAGCAGAACAGCTTCCGCTTCTAAGCGAATTCGGTCTTGTGACTGATCATCAAAGGGACGATTCAAGCAACAAACATCCAGATAAATCTTCATGCGGGTTTTTTAATCTGTTCCATTGCCGAGCTCACACCGCATTATAGCAGAAGACGCGGCCGATATGGTAAATAGCCTGATTATCTGACGAAAAATCGTGGAAATAAGAGCGCGCTCGTGGGGAATTACTGCTGATCCGTGAGGTCAATCAGATTTGAAATTGAGGGAAATTGAACCGGTAAGGAAGAAAAATGTCCGGGACTAGACCAGGACATCGAAAGAAAGGTGGGCGAAGGAACTCGATCGACAAGCTGAGCGGTTCATTCATGACCAGGCTCAGCTGCACATAGGATGGGAACCGTGTCTAAAGATCGCATGCCATTCGTTGTTTTAAGCCAATTTCAAGTCAAATCACCACACACGAGCCCTCTAAATATTAAGAGAAGGGGGAAGAATAAAGAATCGGGAACCAAAATTGATTGAATTAGTATTTAAGAAGAGGCTATATTTGTCAGAATCGCTGGCAGTTCGCTGAGCGTTTTTATGGTGAAATCGGGGACGATGCCATTTAATTCAAACTCAACATGGGTTGGGGTGATGAGAACACTTATTAGTCCAACTTTGTTGGCGCCAGCGATATCGTGCGCCGGCCGGTCGCCCACAAACAGGCCCCTGCGGGCCTCCGAATCCAGCAGATCTAACAGGTGTTCGAATATTTTTGGATGCGGCTTGATGTAACCAACGTCGGCGGCCGTTAATCTTGCATCAAGGAAATCAATGATTTTGTAGGAACGCAGCTCGACATCTCGCATCCACATGGGCAAGAAGGAATTGGTTAATAAACCGATCTTGTAATCTTCCTCCTTAAGCTGTTTCAGGACGGGAAGCGTATCATCGAAAGGCACCACCCCGGGGAACGGCTGCCAATTAAAACTTTTAAGCAGCGCTCTCACGTCGAGTGCGTGTACATCATGGCCCATATCCAGGAGAACCTCTAGCAACATGTCGCCAATAGGTTGAATCAGGCATGTCTCCTTTGCCTTTCTCCATAGCTGCCGGATAGCGCCATCCACCGAGCCGTAAAATTCCTGGGCTGGGGGCATTTCATAGCCATTTTGAATTAGATAGCTACGAACGTTTTCTGTACGAGGTTTAAAAAATTCGCCCCAGGTTGCAGCCTGGTTTGACCAATCGATCAGGGTGTCGTCAAGATCAAATATTACAGTGTCGATACGCCGGGAGCTGCCCACTATGTGAACCGTTTATGAAGAAGCTGCTTCATCCAGTCTTGGAAATCGTCTGGGGTGTTTTCTTCCTGGCCTTGCTTCGCACATACTCAATAACCATGGGTACCACCGAGATGAGGATGATGACAACGATCACGAATTCGAAGTTTTCCTGTATGAAGGGGATATTGCCAAAGAAATAACCCAGACCAAGGAAAATCCCGACCCAAAGAAAGCCGCCAACGACATTATAGGCAAAGAAACGACCATATTTCATCGTTCCAACACCGGCTACAAAGGGGGCGAAGGTGCGAACAATGGGCACAAAGCGGGCCAGGATGATCGTTTTACCACCGTGCTTATCATAGAAGCGCTGTGTCTTTTCAAGATATTCCTTCTTCAAAAAACGAACATCTTGTTCGAAGGCTCTAGGTCCGACTTTGTTGCCAATCCAATAATTGACGGAATCACCGAGAACGGCCGCGAACCACAATAGGAAAAACAGGTAGAAGATATTTAAGGATCCAACAGCAGCAAAGGTGCCAGCGGCGAATAATAGGGAATCACCAGGCAAGAAGGGCGTTATTACAAAGCCGGTCTCCATGAAAATGATGAAGAAGAGAATAGCATATGTCCAGGCCCCATACTGCTGGATAACCTCATTGAGGTACTGGTCGATATTAAGTATGAAATCAATCAAGAATTCAATAATTTCCACAAATCACCTACATAAAAAAAGTCGCCCGGTCCCGGCCACTAATAAAATAAATGTGGCTTTCCTTAACCATACCGAATTTGGCCGTACCTGACGATACTACTTAAGTATGAATGAAATAAATCGGCCGTTTAATTTAAGCGGACGATTATAACACAGCGATATGGTAGCTGGTAATCGGATCGGTTGCCGGTGATCGGTCGCTGGTGAGCGGCTGCTGGGGCAACTACCTGCTAACAACTCACAACTGTCAACTGCCGAGTTTTACTCGGCCTACTTTCGGAACAGCTCTCTAACGATGATGTTCCTTTGTATCTGGCTGGTGCCCTCGTATATCTGGTAAATCTTGGCGTCGCGCATCAGTTTTTCCACCGGATATTCGGACATATAACCATAACCGCCAAAAACCTGTACGGCGTCCGTTGTGATCTTCATGCAGGTATCGGCCGCGAATGCTTTGGCATAAGCCGCGGCCGTGGTATTTCTTTCGCCAGCGTCCACAGCCCAGGCCGATTTCCAGACCAGCAGCCGGGCAGCCTCTAGTTCGATGGCCATATCGGCGATCATATGTCCAATGGTTTGGTGCTGCCAGAGTGGTTTACCCCAGGTCGTTCGCTCTTTGGCATATTGGATGCATTCATCAAGGGCCCGCTGGGCGACGCCGACAGAACCTGCTGCTGTTCCCGGCCGGCTGCGATCGAATACCTGCATCGCCAGCATGAAACCGGTACCCTCCTTTCCCAATAGATGGCTGGCTGGAACCTTGACATCTTCAAAAACAACCTCGGCCGTGTCAGAAGCGTGTTGGCCCAACTTATCGAAGGGTTTACCCACGCTTACACCTTCCCAGTCGCTGTCGACGATGAAACAGCTCATCCCGTTATATCGTTGGGAAGGATCTGTATAAGCAAAGACAGTGTGAAAGTTGGCTACTGTAGCGCCAGTAATAAACATCTTGCTGCCGTTTAGAACATAGTGATCTCCGACCTTGTTGGCTGCTGTCTTAATACTGGCTACATCAGAGCCGGCCTCGGGTTCAGTTGCACAGTAGGAGGCCATCTGGCCATCAACAAGCCTGCTAAAGTACTCCTGCTTTTGTTTCTCGTTTCCCGCGATAAGGATAGGAAGCATGGCCAAGTTGTTAATGGCGATGGCGGTGCTTATCCCAGAACAACCCCAGGACAGCTCCTCGCTAACAAGCACTTCCTCGAAGAGGCTTAGCCCGAGCCCACCATACTCCTCAGGAATATTCATTGAAGTGAGCCCTAAATCCTGGGCTTTCTTAATCACCGGCCATGGATATTCATGGCTTTTGTCGTAATGCTCGGCCACTGGGGCGATTTCATTTCTGGCAAAATCCCTGGCCAGCCTCTGGATCATCTCCTGTTCTTCAGTAATTTTAAAGTTAACAGCTCCGTTTTGGATCATTGTTTGCTCCTATCATTCACGATGAAATCTAATACCAAAAGCACTCTTGCAGGATGATCCCCAAACCCTAATCAAACTATGAGTGATAAATGAACAGAGTTCCCCTGGTTATGAATCTTCACCAATCTCGTTTTCCGAATTCACCTCATTGCCCTCTAGATCTTCTCTCACCATGTTTTCAGCTGGGCTGGTTTCATCGGAAACCGGCGGTTCTTGGCCGGAAACTGGCTGCTCAGCTTTGGCTAAATCAATGGTCATGGCGCTTGCCCCACTTTTTATATCGAGCACAGCATCGTTTAATACCTGGCGGTGTTCGGCCACTGGCCCGGCTACGTGAACCTTTGACAGAGAGTAGCCGACGATCTTGGCCTGATCGTCTAAGAGAACGTCTCCAATAGTGCCGACCTTAGTCCCGCCAGGGGTGTCAACCCCCTTTCCCTGCAGCGACTCGCGTCTCAACCAGCCCTCGACAGAGGGCATTTGGCTGCTGTCCACGACAACATCGGGACCGGCTGCTAAGATTACATCTAGACCAAATACGGATATATTTTCCCTTTGAATAATGAAGGACTTTCGCTTTATCAAGCCTTCACTCCCGAGAAATAAACCATTGACGACACCTAAGTCAAGATCGATATAAAGATCTTTTAACGTGCCCAGATGTTTACCATCAGTAATGCTGTAGATGGGTTTACCTATCAAATCCTTTCCTATACGCACAGTCACCTCGCTTGTAATGAATCGCTTTCTAAAGGGAGTAATCCTTATTGGTGGACTCCTTCACAAGCATTATAAGCATAGTTTTGAGCAGGGTAAAGTCAAGGGCTATAATTGCAGCCAGCCCAACTGAAAAGGAATCCAAACATGGACCAAGCTTTTGATCCCCATCGCCTAAAGCGCCATTTCCCTTCGCTCCAAAGAATAGTCAACGGAAAGCCTGCGATTTACTTCGATGGACCAGGCGGCACCCAAACGCCCAAGGAGGTTATCGATGCTGTCAGCAGCTATCTGGGTAGAAGTAATGCCAATTTAGGAGGAGCCTTCACCACCAGCAAAGAGAGTGATGAAGTGGTTCACAAAGCACGCCTGGCAATAGCTGACTTTTTTAACGCCAGCGGACCAGAAGAGATCGCCTTCGGTCAGAATATGACCAGCCTCACTTTCGCAGCCAGCCGGGCTATCAGTAAAACATGGCAGAGCGGCGACGAGGTGATTGTTACCCGGCTGGATCACGATGCCAACATTACGCCTTGGGTCACGGCCGCCCAGGAGCATGATGTGACAGTCCGGTGGTGGGACATCAGGCCAGAGGATTGCACGCTTGATATTAGAGAATTGGAACAACTTGTTAATCCGAAGACGCGATTAGTTGCCGTGACTTATGCCTCTAACGCGACCGGCACGATCGTGGATGTGGCTAAGGTATCGGAGCTTGCCCACCAGGTGGGCGCCCTGGTTTACGTGGATGCGGTCCATTATGCGCCACACAGCCCCATCGATGTGCAAGAAATAGATTGTGATTTTTTGGCTGTATCGGCTTATAAGTTTTTTGGCCCGCATGTAGGTGTCTTCTTTGGCAAGTATGAATTACTGGAGAGCATAGAGGCCTATAAAGTCCGTCCGGCACCAAAGCTGCCTCCTGGAAAATGGGAAACTGGCACCCAAAGTTTTGAGAGCCTGGCCGGCGTTACGGCCGCGATAGAGTATCTAGCTTCAATCGGCAAAAAGTATGGCCTGGAAAGCTCTTCGGAAGTCGCTGGGAGGAGCGGCCGACCTCGCCATTTAGGAAAGGCGATGCGGGCGATCAAGGGTTACGAAGAAGGGTTAAGCCAATATTTTCTAGAGCAGGCGACGGCCGTTCCTGGGTTGAAGGTGTATGGCATCACCGACATTGAGCGCCTTTCGGAACGGACACCCACTTTTGCCATCAGTATGGAGGGCTTTACTGCGCGGCAAGTTGCAGAATATCTGGCCGAGCAAGGCATCTTTGTCTGGGATGGACATTATTATGCTGTTGCGGTGATGGAGCGGTTGGGCTTGCTGGATAGTGGGGGATTAGTGAGAATTGGGCTGGTTCATTACAATACCAAAGATGAGATAAACCGAACTATCGATTCGCTAAGGAAACTTACGTCAAATTGACTTGTAAGGACGGACCGGTATAATCTTCGCCATCTTCTTTTATTAGCGGGTATTGGTAAATCAGTCTAATACTCGCCCCGCTATCCTTTGAGAAAGGAGGTGGTGCTTATGAGTAGTAATTTATTTAAACGCACCGTAGCACTGCCTCCTAATTCGAGTTAGTGCTACGGTGCAACAACAGAGGCCCTGTTCTGAATTGAGCGGGGCCTTTGGCTTTTTGTGGAGTGCATCTGTCGAAATACTTAAGGAGGTTCAGCCAACTGTTCGGGCTAAACTGAATGAGGGCACGGCGATCAGAGCTCCGACTCGGTCTCTTCAACATAATGACAATAACGGATTTGTCATTTCGAACGGATAGAGACATCCATAAGGTCTC
>BTQB01000132.1:0-6989 GCA_036985655.1 Anaerolineae bacterium
GTTTTCCTGAAATCGTCTCGGACGCCTGGACAACTCCCTCAACAGTAACAAACGAATCATCATTAAACATTGATAGATCGCCAGTGGATATGGCTCGAGTGGGAACCCAGCCCCTATCCACTAGGACAGCCGTATCAGTCCCCTCGATTATTAACGGCGTAATCAAGTGTACTCCCGGTTGCCCTTGGTAACTTTGTTGTGTGAGAACAATTTCATTGTCGTAGTCAAATTCACCCTTTACCAATGCCAGCCTATCAATTAAGTCATGGCCCTCCGCTGGAGCTATATTTCCAGATAATTCCACAGGAGGTGCGTTTAACTGTTGAATTAGTTGATCATTCTCTAGCCGCCGCTGGCTTAGCCGGTTGAGCTGCCATACACCAAGTCGGGCAAGCAGCATCATGCCTGCAAGCACCAGGAGGGTCGTCCACCACCACTGCTTACTAAATAATAAACGTGGCGCCTCTCCCAGGGAGATTGAATGGGTTTTCAACCTGCCATTGGTCTCTAAGCTGTCATGAGTGGTAGAGGCCAATTGGCCTTCATCGGTAACAGCCGGTGTAGTGCTCCCATAATCATCATCCGGCCGATCATTTTCTATCATGGTTCCTCAATTCAAATCAAATTTACTAAACCATTCTACGTATTTTTCAATTTTTCAATCGCTACCGGTGCAGAAAGAGTTACGTCACCAAACGATGACTTCATTCAACAATTATGTTGGCATCCAATACCTGTGTAGCAACTTCAGCGAGAACAAGGGCAATCGAGATATGGACTTCACCAGCCCGAGTTGGATCTTACCAGGTCCAGACCGTCAACTTATAGGGACCTGCTAGAGCGGAGGTCAACTGCATAGTACCATCTGAATGGGCAGATACCGGCGTTGGCGATGAGGCGATCATCAGAACAGTTGCCAAAACGACCAGGAATATTATTACATTTATTGATCGAAATCTGGTGAATGATGATAAAATCACAGGATTACTTCTCGACCCCGGGAGCAGCAAGGGCTTCCTCTGTAGCCCAATTTGATTCCGGCAGCCATGGCTTTGATTCTTCCTTCTGAAGCCACCTGGCCACTATTATGAGGGCAGCGATGATATACATCATGCTTCCCAGCACCCACATAAGAACCCCTGCAATGCGCTGGTCTTCAAGTGTGCTAATGCCCCACAGCCTTGGAACGGCATCATAATGAGGATAAATGGGATCTTGGGCGAAAGCAATAGCTATGCCTGCAATCATTATTGGTGGTATGGCCGAAATGGTATAAGCAAAGCGCCCCCCGGCTGATAAAGGTTTATGAATCCTGGGTCCTGAACCAATTATGTGCCACCAGAACAGCATCGCCACGATGAAAAACGAAAGGTGCTCCAGATCATGGACAAAATTGTTTTCAAGGGCAAATGAATAGGCGTTTGGATCGTGCCAGCCCCAGATAACGATGACATATGCCAGCCACACAATGCCGGTCCCCGTTAAAGTTTTGATAGTTTTCCTAAATTGTGAACCTGGACGCAGCCAACCGCCAACTAACTTACGCGAACCGGACGGTAAGCCCCATAGAAAGAATACAAGAGGATTAGATAAAAGCAGGAGAGGGGGGATGATCATAACCAGTAATATATGCTGGACCATGTGCATCATGAAAAGCTGCGATCCGAGCACATCGATTGGTGACATCAAGGCTATCGCAAGTATCAGAATCCCGAGATTATAAATCAGTGGGTGCCAGGCAGCTCCAGCCCGCCATCTATTTCTGCTTTTTTGGTTAAGGGTTCGTTTCCGTAGTCGCAGCCAACCTATGGAATAAATAATCACGGCCGCTCCCAGGAATACAATAAGTTCGACCCGCCAATCCCATGACCTAAGGGCGGCGCTTAGGACAGGATCCATTATTTATTCTGCCAATAGTAAGCTTAATAGCCGATCGATTTGATGGCGCTAAATAGAAACCGGATTACCTATTAGGTATAGTGCAGGGTAAAGGAAGATCCAGACAACGTCAACATAGTGCCAGTAAACTGCGGCGCCCTCGACACCCCAATGCCGGTCTTCCGAAAAGTGTCCTTTTCGGCCGTTGTTCCAAACTAGCAATATTAATATGACTCCTGAGAGGACGTGAAGCGCGTGAAAACCAGTCATCACATAGAAAATTGCGCCATAAATACCATCGGTGAGTTTCAATTCACCAAATCCTTCAATTCCGAATATATTCCATTCCAGACCGACGACGACAACTAAAAACAGGGTACCTAATACCGCTGTCACCAATAGGCTGCGAAGAAATGTCTTCCGATCATCATATCCAATTCCAGCCTCGCCCAGGGCCATAAATCCGCTGCTCAGCAGCAAGATGGAGGTCGCCAGAAGCCCAGTTCCTTGGTCTAGATCAGGCCGTGTGTTGCCCCAGAGATAAAAGCGTGCTGCAAGTAAAGCGCCGAAGAGAAATATTTCTGAAAATAAGAATAGCCAAAGTCCAAGCCGATTCCGCCTGGTTCGCTCTTCATAAGAAGCTTCTTCAACGTGCTCTTCATGGGGTTGCTCGGCAATAGCGCTCATGAATGTTCCTCTCCTCGCCAAAGACGATAGATGTGCATAAAGAATTGGACGACTAATCCTGCTTCTACTAAAGCGATGATATATAAGGGAGTTGTCGCATTATCCAGGGATAGTGCGACAACAAATTCGATAGCCGTTAAAACAGCTAGCACGATAATTACTATTAGGATTTGGCGATAGGTTGCTTTTTTGTCCTTCACTTATGATTATCCTTTGAAAGGAGATTTATCTTCATTCAATTCTCAATCTCGATTGAGTCTATAAATGCATTATCCGTCTTTCTTGATCCTGGCGACCATTGATAAGCTCACCGGCACCTACCTTCTTATATTTGTGGATGCAGCCTGTTTCCCAGATTGACATAATTTGTTAGTCGCCAGTGCTAGCAGGTAAAACTTGAACATAGGTGCTGCCGGCTAAACCGTAATCGTAAGGTTCACCAACAACAACTGGTGGTTGATCATAATTCATCTCAGGGGCTGGTGAAGGGATCTGCCATTCAGGTGAACGGGAATTCCAGGGATTTGGAGAGGCAACAGTTCCTTTTCGAGCGCTGCGGACCAGGTTGAAAAGCATGATAAACACTGACCAGGCGATAACCAGGCCAGCAATAGTGATAAGAAATTGTGTGTCCGCTATTCCAAGGTCCGGATCGTAATCCGCGATCCTTCTCCGCATTCCTTGCAAGCCAATTCTCATTTGGCCCAGGCTCATCAACCAAAAGGCCGGGAGCATTAGCCAGAAATGCAATTTACCAAGGGTTTCATTGTACATTCGTCCTGTCACCTTCGGGAACCAGAAGTAAAGCGCAGCAAAGAAGGGGAAAACGAATCCACCAAACATCGTTGCATGGAAATGACCTACTATCCAGTAACTGTCATGTAAATGCAGATCAGTGGGCACTGTTGCCAATATTGGGCCAGTCAAACCACCAATAAGAAATACTGATATAGCGCCCAATGTAAATAGCATCGGCGTTTCAAAGGTCAACTTTCCTCCCCACATCGTGCCAACCCAACTGAAAAACTTTACACCTGTCGGTACGGCTACCAGCAGCGTTGCCATCATAAAAGGTACTCGCAGCGAATTGTCCATGCCAGAAACGAACATATGATGACCCCAAACCAGGAAACCAACCAGGGCAATGGCCACACTAGATAGAGCAATCCATTTGTAACCGAATAAGGGCTTTCGCGAGAAAACAGGTAGTAGTTCACTGATAACGCCCAACCCCGGAAGGACAAATACGTAAACAACTGGATGAGAATAGAACCAGAATAAATGTTGGTAGAGTAATGGATCGCCGCCACCTGCTGGGTTGAAGAATCCCATGCCCAAGGCTCGTTCTAAAGTAACTAATATCAAGGCGACGCCAACAGTTTGAGTTGCAGTGAACTGGATCAGGCTGGCGGCGAGAGCACCCCAGACAAATATCGGCATCCGGAATAAGCTCATGCCTGGGGATCGCATTGTAAAAGTGGTTACTAGAACATTGATAGAACCGGCTATAGAAGAGAAACCGACTATGTAAAAACCTAAAATAAAAAATTGAGTTCCTATTTTCTGCGAGGTTGTGCTAAGTGTCGGGTAACCAACCCACCCGGTATCCCAACCTCCAACAATTACTCCAATAATCAACATGACTGCTGCAGGGATAGCTACCCAGAAACTAAAAGCGTTTAAGCGTGGAAAAGCCATATCTTGGGCGCCGATCATGAGTGGCACCAAATAATTCAACATACCCCCTACGCCCAGAAGGATACTTACTATCATGATAATGCCGTGAGCGCTAAACAGGGTGTTGTATTGATCTGGGTTTAAAAACTGCATTCCTGGATAGGTTAGCTCCATCCGGAATATCATCGCTAGTAATCCTCCGATCAGAAGGACCAGGATAGCTGTAACAGTATATTGAATGCCAATGACCTTATGATTCTTATCAACGCTAAAGTAGCGGGTCCATGCAGGTCTATATTTTGGAGGTCCGTGGTGTATTGGCGTTTCTTTTCCGACCGTCCACTTAATCCAATCAGTTAAAACCCCGGCAAACAACAGAAAACCAATCACACCGATAAAGGCGCCGAGCATAACGGCCAAATCCTGGTTGAAATCAGCTCCTCTTGCGGTTTGTATCCCAGCTACAAGGCCATAACCGGTAACGAAGCCTATGATTTGACCAATCAGCCCTCGAACAAGGCCTAATGAAAAGAAGGTTACCATTTGTCCTCTTCCTCTTGGATTCTCTTATTCCTGCAAGGTATTTATATAAGCGATGATGTCTTCAATAATATCTACTGCAAGCCCTTCATTGCTTAGCATTTCAGTTTCGTCATCGTTAAACCGGTCTCCAAAATCACCTAGAGCGGACATTAACCCAGGTTGAAAGCCGCTAACAATCTGGCTGTCTGGATCCAGAATTGATTTTCGGATGTAGTTCTCATCTACAATTACTGTCTGTCCATCCTCCATTAATTCGTTACGACCAAACAATCCCAGCCAAGTCGGACCTGCCAATTGGCTTCCATCCGAACTGTGACAACCTATGCAGCCGTATTCGGTGGCCCACTTTTCGCCGCGCTCCTCTTGGCTCAGATCAGCTAGACCAACACTTTGTTCTTCAACCCAGGTATCAAAATCTTCTTCGCTTACAACGGAAATATCAGCCAACATATTTGAATGATCAAAGCCGCAGATCTCTGCACACCGAATTTTATAATCACCGATTATTGTTGGGGTGATACGTAAGGTTGTCACCTTGCCAGGCACTAGATCTTGTTTGACTCGAAATTCGGGAACCCAAAAAGAATGTAGAACATCGTCTGTGGTCATTTGTAAAACTATCGTGCGGTTTACCGGTAAAATCAATTGATCCGACAGGCCAATCTCCTCAATTTCAGGATAAGAGAATAGCCATGACCACTGACGGCCGATAACATTTACACGCATTTCATTGGGTTTGGCCTCGGTCACCTCGGCAAGAATAGTTGCCGCCCATATTCCCAGGGCAATAACAATTATTAAGGGCACGATTGTCCATACTATCTCCAAAGTTGCGTTGCCATGAAAATAGTCGCCTTCCCCTTCCTCGTCAGGTTTTCGCCTGAATACAACGATGGCGTATCCCATAAATACGATGATGAGGGCAAATAGGAAAGATATTAGTATGAACTGGACGTTAAACAATGTATCGATTGGCCCGGCTTCCGCGCTTGCGGCCAGAGGAAGTGTGTAGATCGTGGTCAGCAGAAAATAGGTTACTATCGAGCCAATTACTACCAAAACAGCAACAGTTACTAAATGTTTAACATTCTTACTCATTTTTTTATTCCCAATTGTAGAATGAGTGGGGTTTAACTTTTCTTACTGTGCAGCACAAAATTGGCTAATCTTTCTTCACAACCGGCCACGATGGACAACTTTATCACATTCACCCTAGGGGAGCAATAAATTTCAACCGGAATATGATGAGCTTCTATGTGGTCAAAGAACTCGATCGCCTGATTGATGATTAAAGGATTCCACCTTTGATCAAGGTCATTAATTTATCCCATTTGCTTCTGGCTGAGGCACTCTTGAATCTCGGAAGTGATCCCTTTTTGCAGGATTTACCTTTCGTAAAAGTAGAATAAATAGACCGATTAGGGAGATTACCGATCCTGAAAATGCTAATACTAACCAGAAGGCCGGAATCTCATGAACCCTTCGAAGAAGAACTTCAGGCTTGGAATAATTGGCCAGGGTGTCGCGCACTCTTGTTTTAAGTGAAGGGTTGGTCAGGGGGATAAGAGTTTCTTTTAGAGCTGCAGCCAATTCCAACAAGGACTCCAGCTGATCGTCCTGGCTGCTGTAGGATCCGGTTGGGCTGTTAAAAAGATTCTCATTCAAAAGGATGAGATCTGTTTGACTGCTGAGTATCTCGCGTATTTCCTTCTTTCTCATAACAAAAAGCTGTCCTTGGGAAACCTTAGAATCCGTTATTATTCCGGTACGGCAACTATGCCTAAGGCGCCTGGGCCCAAATTAATCGCTACCGAAACCGCCATATCCGTAACTATCTCTTCATTTATATTCAGCTTTTCCGCTGCTCTCGATTGGAGATCCGTGATCCTTTCAGGAGCGCCCGCATGAATATAGGCTAATCTGCATGGCTGGCTTCCGGTCTGTTGGTGGACCAAATCTACGATATAATCCAGAGCTTTATTATACGTTCGGACCTTGGCGGCTTCCACGATAAGCCCATCCTCAAGTTTCATGATCGGCTTTATATTCAGCAGCGATACCATCGTTGATTTCCAGGAGCTGATTCGGCCGCCCTTTACTGCATAATCGAGTGAATCGATTAGGAAAACGACCGCCTGTTTTTCACGCATTTCTTCCAATCGGGACAAAATCTGATCAATAGCTTTCCCTTCCCGGGCCATCCT
>BTQB01000133.1:0-6966 GCA_036985655.1 Anaerolineae bacterium
AACTCTAACAGTAGCGCTCCTGGGCAGAATGGGCCGTTGATGGTTATCTGCCCAGATCAGCATGGAGATGGTACTAATGCCCTGCTGCTTCGCGAACCAATTGATTTCACTTTTAAATATGGTCCAGACAGCTTTCGAAAACACCTTGAGGAAGCTAGCCTTAGGGGTCTGAAAATCCAAATTATCAAGCCAGAAGGGATAATATTCGATTTGGATAGTGAAGAAGATTGGCATGAATTTGTAAAACGAACTTCCAATGTTCCTTTTACCAGGATATTCGATTAATCTACCTCTAAGTAACCCCCCTAACCCTCTCCAATTAAGCTCCAATCTACTTTGATGCCCTATTCATGAACGGTGACTATTGTCATCGCGATACAATGACATTTATCACTAAGGTTATAACTAATATTGGATTACATTCCTGCAAGATCAATAAGACAGTTTTCCATTATACGCCGAACAATATGACGGAATTCTGTTCTACCCTTTCTCAAGAGACTAAATTTACTTCGCAGGTTCAATTTATTTGACTGGTGCGTATACGGAAAGTATAATCAGTGAATACGGTCTGTATACAGGGTGTATCCTGCCAGACCCAAGCCGTAGGATTTGTTTAAACAACAACCTTCAATTGGACAAACTAGAGGCATATCTGGCTAACCAGCCGGCTGAATTTATCAATAGTGGATCTCGCTTGCGCCGTGACGTTGCCTACGATCGGCTTAAGGATGCCATTCAGCATGCAAACCTGGAACCAGGCGAGCTTCTCTCCGAAACCAGGCTTTCCCGTCTATTGGGGATTAGCCGGACCCCAGTTAGAGAGGCCCTCCATCAGCTGGCTCAGGAAGGGTTGGTTCAGGTCATTCCTGGAAGAGCTGTAACAGTTGCTTCGCCCTCAGCTCAGGTAGTTCTCGATGTTGTCCACATGCGTATACTGCTGGAGCCAGAATCTGTAAGACTTGTAGCCGACAGCATATCAGAAAGAAATCTCGAATTATTGAAGAAAATCGTAGAGCGAATGGAAGAAGCTTGCGCGAAAGGGGATCGGATCTCCTGGTCAAAAGCCGATACCGACTTTCACAAAATTATCACCGAGGCATGTCCAAATAAATTATTGGGGACTACAGTTGCGCAGATGCGCAATCGCACCCACTACCTGGCAAACATCGATTCCCATACAAATCCCTCCCGCCTGGCTGAATGCACTCTCGAGCATCAAGAGATAGTAGACAAGCTGTCAGCCCGTGATGCTGATGGGGCAGAATTCGCCACGCGACAACATATAGAAAAATTGCGAGAAAGTCTTTTTACCCGGTTAAGTTATGGTTGATTGGAAACTATCTCGAACAGAGCAGGAGGTGTGTATAAGAACAGACCAGCAAGACAGATAGCTTTTTACACTTTGTTTCTGATTGTTTAGCTGACTGATTTAGAAGGAGATTAAACAGATGTCGAAGAGATTGTTTATATCGATATTGTTGATTATGGCCCTGGCCCTCGTGGCTTGTGGTGGTGCTGACGAAGAGCCTGAGGAAGTGGAAGCGCCCGTCGAAGAAGAAGCCGCTCCGGTTGAAGAAGAAGCCGCTCCGGCTGAAGAAGAGGAGCCAGCCGAAGAGGTGGCCGCGGTTGATGAGCTGACCATCCTTTGGGCTCAGTGGGATCCGGCCGACTTTCTCCAGGAAATGGGCAACATGTACGAAGCCGAGACCGGCGTTAAGGTCAACGTCATCCAGGAGCCCTGGGGTTCATTTGGCGACCTATTCTTTACCGAGATGGCTGCCCAAGGCACCTCCTACGACATGGTCGTAGGCGACAGCCAATGGCTGGGCCAGGGCGCCACCCAGGGTCACTATCTAAATATAACTGATTTCATGGTCGATGAAGGCCTTGCTGCTTCTGTAACCGAAGCAACCCTGACCTACTACGGTGAATACCCCACAGGTTCGGGTGAATATTGGGGTTTCCCCACCGAGGGTGATGCTGATGGTTGGGCCTATCGTATGGATCTGTTCGAAGATCCCGATGAGATGGCCGCCTTCGAAGCCGAATACGGCTATCCACTGGCGCCGCCCGAGACTTATGACCAATTATATGACATTGCCAACTTCTTCACACGACCTGACGATGGTCTTTATGGCGCAGCGATTTACACTCAGATGGACTATGACGCAATGACCATGGGTGTAGAGAACGTTTTGTTCTCTTACGGCGCGCAGTGGCAAGATGAGAATAACAATGTCCTCGGCATCATCAACTCACCTGAGGCAATTGAGGCGCTTGAGATGTATCGCGCTCTCTATGAATGCTGCCAGCCACCGGGAATGAGTAATGCCTTCTTTGTTGAGGTGAACGATGCTTTCACCAGTGGGCAGGCGGCAATGGGCATGAACTACTTCGCTTTCTTCCCCGCCCTAGCCAACCCTGAGGTTAATCCGTATGCGGAAACCACCGGCTACTTCGTTAATCCTGCCGGCCCCCGCGGCGACCAGTTCGCGGCTATGGGTGGTCAGGGAATGAGCATCATTAATTATATCGATGATGACCGCAAGGAAGCCTCCAAGGATTTCATCCGCTGGTTCGGCCAGGAAGACATTCAGGCTGAATGGGCCAGGTTGGGCGGTTACACCAATAACATTAATGTGTTGCAGACGGAAGAATTCATTAACGCTACTCCCTACAATGCGGCCTTTGCCGAAACAATGACCTTCGTTAAGGATTTCTGGAACATTCCGGAGTTTGGTGAATTGTTGAATGTTGCCCAAACTGAATTCGGTAGATACATCCTTGAAGGTGAAGGAACTGCTGAAGAGGCGATGAATAGAATCGCCGAGCAGCACAATCAAATCTTACTGGACGCAGGCTACATTACTGAATAAATCTTTACCGTAACCTGTTATTCATGAGGGAGGCGCGCGTTTCGGCGCCTCCCTCGTTTCAAAACATTCTTTTTCGGCCATTCACACGCTGTCCTTCAAAGGATACCCGATTCGAAGTTAGTTGAGGTAGATAGACCTGTGATATCGCCGCGTTCATTGTGCTGGGAATAGTAAGAGGAAATTATGACTTCTGAAGTAGGTTTTGAGCCAGAAACCTCAGCAACCAGTACCCAACAAAAAAAACCACGACGAACACTAAGTGATAAGGCAATTCGAAACCTCTTTATCTGGCCAGCACTGATCTTGTTGATCGCAATCAACATCTTTCCCCTTTTTTACAGCCTTTTCCTCAGCTTCACGGATTATTCGGCCATTGCCAACCAGGCTCCAGAATGGATTGCCTTCGAGAATTTCGGCCGCATCCTTAATGATGAGAGGATGTGGGAATTCTTTTCGACAACCGGCAAGTACGTCCTATATTCGGTAGGTCTGCAAATGCTGCTTGGCTTTGGCCTGGCAATGTTAATACGGGAATCATTTTTAGGTAGTGGATTTATAACAACTTTAATTCTTATCCCTATGATGCTGTCGCCTGTCGTCGTCGGTCTATTTTGGAAGCTAATATACAACCCATCCTTTGGCTTCTTTAATTACATGATTGGTATGGCGGATCCTAACCGACCGTTAGATATGTTGGCTTCCCGCTTTGCTGGCGAAGTAGTGAATGATCTCGCCCTGTGGGCTGTCGTACTGGTGGATGTTTGGATGTGGACGCCATTCGTCATGCTGTTGGTCTTATCTGGATTGAAAGCGATTCCAGATTACCTTTATGAGGCGGCCGCTATCGACCGGGCCAGTTCCTGGTTCCAATTCTGGCGCATTACGCTGCCTCAGGTAACTCCGCTCTTATTAATCGCGGTCCTTTTCCGAACTATTGAAGCCATGAACAAATCCTTTGATTTGGTCATGGGCATGACCGGTGGCGGTCCCGGTACAGCAACAGAAGTTATTGGAGTAACTTTGTTCCGTACAGCATTCCAGGGCCAATGGCGAACTGGTAGAGCCAGCGCCATTGCCTACGTTATTCTTATCATTGTCATCGCCATTAGCAACATATATATCCGTTATCTGAATAAGATTCGAGGAGAGGAGTAATCGATGGCTTCTTTTGAAGAATCAGGACCCAGCACCCCTGTTACCGAAGGTATCCGGGTAGATAAAGTCAGCCCGAGATCTCGACGGTTAAAGCGCATTCGGTCGCTGGTTGTCGTTCTCATTGCCTTAATTGGATTGATCCCGGTAGCTGTTATGGTAATTACTGCTTTCAAATCGAGGACAGAGGTTGTCGCGGTACCACCTAGGCTCATCTTTGAACCAACTTTGGAGGGTTTTGTCTTCCTATTGACCGAGCGTTCGCAGATGGCCCCGGCCATACTCGAAGAAGCCAAACAGAATGCAGGTGAATTGGGCTTGTTCGATCGCATAGCTTTGAACGCCGGCCAGCAGATAACTGGCCCAAGTGATTTTGTGAGGAGGCTCCGTAATTCGTTGATCATTGCTGGAGGTTCGACCATCTTTACAGTCGCCTTGGGTCTCTTCGCTGCTTATGCTTTTAGCCGGTTTGAGGTGCCGGGTAAAGGTGATTTAATGTTTCTTATTTTGAGTACCCGTATGCTGCCCGCTGTCGTCGTAGCAGTTCCTCTATTTCTCATGTTCCGCCAGTTGAATCTTTATGACACCCATCTGGGTATGATCATCTTGTACACCGTGTTTAACTTGTCGCTAACAACCTGGCTGCTTAAAGGATTCATGGACGAGATCCCAAAGGAATATGAGGAAGCTGCCATGGTGGATGGCTACAGTCGCTGGCAGGCTTTTTATAAAATCGTAATTCCGCAGGCATCCACTGGCATTGCCGCCACAACCGTTTTTGCCTTCATTTTTGCCTGGAACGAATACGCCCTTGCTCTCATGATGACCAGCGAAACAGCCCGCACCGCGCCGCCGGCTATTGCCACCATGCAAGGTCGTGGTGGAATCGAATGGTCAGCCATCGCGGCAGGTACTTTGGCTTTCTTGATCCCAGTTATCATTGTTGCTTTTGCCCTGCGCAAGCACCTTTTGCGCGGCGTCACCTTTGGTGCCATTCGTCAATAACATTTGGAAGGTTTAAATGGCGACTATTACGCTGGTTCAAGTCGAAAAGAAGTTTGGGGACTTTCAGGCGGTTAAGCCGATAGATTTGATTGTTGACGACGGTGAATTCGTGGTCTTATTGGGCCCTTCAGGCTGCGGCAAAACAACAACCCTTCGTATGATCTCCGGCCTGGAAACAGTTACAGGAGGTCGAATTTACATAGATGATCGGGATGTTACCTGGCACCATCCAAGCGATCGCGATATCGCCTTTGTCTTTCAACTTTACGCCCTCTACCCCCATATGAATGTCCGCCGCAACATCGTCTTTCCACTAGAAGCTCAAGGAGAAGATAAGGGTACTATCGAGCGGAGATTAGCTGAGGTCGTCGAACTCCTTCGGTGCCAACATCTCTTGACGCTTCATCCTGGCGCCTTAAGCGGAGGTGATCAGCAGCGCGTTGCATTAGCTAGAGCTTTGGTGCGAAGGCCCGCAGCTTTTCTTATGGACGAGCCCCTTGGCGCCCTTGACGCTGATTTTAGGGAAACCATGAGAGCGGAAATTAAGCAGTTACACATTAATCAAAATGCTACGACTGTGTATGTTACTCATGATCAAATTGAGGCTATGGCCATGGGTGACCGGATCGTAGTTATGTCGGAAGCTGATATACAGCAAGTTGGCAGCCCATCCGAGGTTTATTACGATCCATCGAATACTTTCGTTGCCCGTTTTATCGGCAGTCCAGGAATGAACCTGATAGAAGGACATTATCTTGAGGGCATAGCCCAGCTGGCTGGTGACAGCACTTATCAAGTTCCCGAAAATTGGCGCTCAGTTCTCGATCGCACATTAAAGGATAAAAAAGTGCTTGTCGGTTTCCGGCCAGAGGCTGGCCAGGTAAAAGAAGATGGCGCCATAAATGCGGAGGTTTACGCCGACGAGCTTCATGGAGCTCATACTATGCTTCACTTATCTCTTAGAGGAGATGCTTCGGAATCGATCATCCATGTCCGGGCTAGGAGGGGGCTCGGGTTGAAGATTGGTGAGTTTGTCAAATTTGATATAAGTCCCGAGATGGTCCGATTTTTCGATGCAGAGAGCGGAAAAGCAATAGTAGCGGAGGTATAAAGTGGCGAACGTCGAGCTGAAGGATATCACTAAACGTTTTAAGAGTGTAACCGCCCTTAATGGGGTCAGCTTTGACATCGAGGATGGGGAATTCTTTGTTTTGCTTGGCCCTACTGGCGCCGGTAAGACAACGACGCTACGGGTGATCGCCGGGCTTGCGAAACAAGATTCAGGCGCCGTATTTTTCAACGGTGAATCTGTAGACCGGTTAACGCCAGCTGATCGCGATACCGCCTTCGTGTTCCAACAGTACTCCCTATATCCAACCATGACTGTCTATGATAATCTCGCTTTTCCACTCCGCTCCCCCATGCGCAAGGTTGGCAAAGAACAAATAGACAAACGGGTCAAGGCTACGGCCGAAATTTTGCGGATGGATCATCTCCTCGATCGAAAAACAGCCAATCTCTCTGGCGGTGAAATGCAGCGTGTATCCATTGGGCGGGCCATCGTTCGTGAGCCACGAATTTTCTTGATGGATGAACCCCTTTCAAACCTGGACTTCAAATTGCGCGAATCCCTACGGGTAGAACTTCAGCATATTCAAAAGACCCAGGGAAGTACGACCTTGTATGTGACCCACGATCAAGTAGAAGCCTTAACCATGGCTGATCGAATTGCTGTGTTAAATAAGGGCCGGATCGTTCAAATCGGGTCTGCTCATGATATCTACGACCGGCCTGCGACAGTTTTCGTTGCTCAACTAGTTGGCACGCCCAGAATCAATTTAATGGATGCCCTGCGAGAAGATGGTTTGCTGCGCATCAAGGATGCTCCCATCAGCTTACCGTTGGGAGAACGTGAAGCCCGTATTCCGAA